>CALVVI010000045.1 GCA_944363815.1 uncultured Bacilli bacterium
AAAATGATTGATGGTGGTGTTGATATTGCAGAAGCAATTAATTATGATGCAGAACAATTATATGAAAAGTTATTAGAAGAGAAACAACAACAACAATCACAAGGTGGTAGTGGAGAAAACCAAAATGAACAAAATCAAAATGGTCAAAGTCAAAACTCACAAAACCAAGAAAGTCAACAACAAAACGGTCAGAGTGGTGGTGGAAGTTCTGGTGAAGAACAACCAGACCAAAAAGAACAAACCGGTGGACAAAGTGGTGGAAGTTCATCTGAACAAAGTGAACAACAAGAAAAAGGTAGTTCTACAGGTGGAACATCTGGAGAGCAAGATGAACACGAAGAAACTAAAGAAGATGTTGGACACGATACACATAGTATGTGGGAAGATGCTGTAAAGAAACACAAAGAAGAGCAAAGTAAAGGTAAGAAAAAAGAAAGTTTATTCGATAAATTATTTAATAAAGATAAAACAGAAAAAAAAGAAGATAAAACTGAAGTTGAGAAGAAACAAGAGGAATGCGAAGGTTTAGGAGAGAAAGATGCTTTTAAGAAAAATCTAGAGGAAAAAAAGAGAGAACTAGAGGAATTAAAAGAAGCAATTGCTAAACAAGCGACACAAGCAGGAACTACAACTAATAGAGATATTAGAACAGTTACTGATATAGGTAGGGCAAAACCTTTAATAGATTGGCGATATGTATTAAGAGAAGCAATTAAATATGATGTTGATTGGTCTTATAGAAATGCTTATATTGAAGATGGTGTTGTATCTGCCAATTTAGAAGAGCAACCTATGCCAGAAACTGAAATAGTTTTAGATACAAGTGGTTCAATTAATGAGGTATTATTAAAAAACTTCTTAAGAGAGTGTAAAAATATTCTTCAACATTCAAGAGTAAAAGTAGGTTGCTTTGATACTGAATTTTATGGTTTCCACGAAATAAGAACTGAAGAAGATATAGAAAATATGAGATTTCAAGGTGGTGGAGGAACTGATTTTGATGTTGCAGTAGGTGCTTTTTCAAGAAGAGTAGAGAATAAAATTATTTTTACTGATGGAGAAGCTAGTATGCCTGAAAAACCTATGGATGCAATTTGGATTGTATTTGGTGGAACAAGGATAAATCCTAGAGGTGGTAGAGTAATTGATATTACCGAAGAGCAACTTGAAAGATTATATTCTTTTGAAATGGATAACCCTAGTAAAGGTCGTTCAAGATAAGTATGGATTAATTTTCATACTTTTTTATTTACTAAATTTTTGCATAAAAAACAATTCCTAATACTGCTCGGAATTGCTTACAACATCAGTTGTAATACTACCAACTGACAATTTAATAATATCAAAATATAATTTAAATATCAATTTTTGCAACTCTGTACTAGCAATTGTTATCGGCTATTTGATATTTTAATTTTTATCAAAGAATTCAATTCTTTCTTTTAACTTATCACAATGCTCATCAATTTCTTTAGTTGTGCAGGCAATTAAAACTCAGAGTATTTTAACGTAAAAACGCGATAAAATGTTGATTTTATTGCTTTTTTATTGTTATAATGGACTAGGTGAATAAAAGATATGGCAAAATATGATGAAACATCGATAAAAATTTTAGAAGGCTTAGAAGCAGTTCGGAAACGTCCTGGTATGTATATTGGATCAACTGACAAACGAGGACTTCATCATCTTGTTTGGGAAATAGTTGATAACTCAATCGATGAAGTTATTAATGGCTATGGTAATTATATTAAAGTAATTATTAACAAAGATGGCAGTATTACTGTTGCAGATAATGGCCGTGGTGTTCCAATTGGCATGCATGCATCAGGAAAAAGCACTCCAGAAGTTATTTATACTATTTTACATGCTGGTGGTAAATTTAGTGAATCCGGTTACAAAGTAAGCGGAGGACTACATGGCGTCGGAGCATCAGTTGTGAATGCTTTAAGTAAAGAAATGCAAGTTGTAATCTATCGCGATGGCTTTATTTCCATGATTGAATTTGAAAATGGTGGTAAAGTAAAAACACCTCTTAAAACAGTGGGTAAAAGTAATAAAACTGGGACAATTGTTAAATTTCTGCCTGATCCTGAAATTTTCAAAAATTGCCAATTTTCCTATACGACAATTACGGAAAGAATGCAAGAAAGTGCATTTTTGTTAAGTGGCCTTACTATTGAAGTAATCGATGAAGAAGATAAAAAACAAGCCAAATTCCATTATGAAAATGGTTTAATAAGTTTTGTTGAATACATGAATGAAGGAAAGAATACTTTGCATAAGGTTATAAATTTTAATAATACCAAAAGCAAAATAGAAGTAGACATTGCTATGCAATATACTGATACTTATAATGAAAATATTGTATCATTTGTTAACAACGTTAAAACGACTGATGGTGGTACTCATGAAGTAGGATTTAAAACAGGTATTACTAAAGCGTTTAATGATTATGCTAAAAATAATAATGTATTTAAATCGAAAGATGGATCTTTGGATGGTAGTGATGTTCGTGAAGGGCTTTCTGCTGTTATCAGTTTAAAAATACCAGAAGAATTATTGCAATTTGAAGGTCAAACCAAAGGTAAATTGGGAACTCCTGAAGCTAGGAGTGTTACTGAAAGTGTTACTTATGAAGCATTAAAATTTTATTTAGAAGAAAATAAAGAAGTAGCCATGACTATTTTAGATAAAGCTATGAAAAGTAAGGTGGCTAGAGAAGCAGCTCGTAAAGCTCGCGAAGAAGCACGAAATGGTAAGTCTAAAAATAAACAAGAACGCAATTTATCGAGTAAACTTGCTCCAGCAGGAAGCAAAAATGCAAAAATTAATGAGCTATTTTTAGTCGAAGGAGATTCTGCTGGTGGTTCTGCTAAAGGAGGAAGAGACCGTAAATTCCAAGCAATTCTTCCTTTACGTGGAAAAGTAATCAATAGTGAAAAAACCAGTGTGGAAGAACTAATGAAAAATGAAGAAATCAATACTCTAATTTATACTATTGGAGCAGGGGTTGGAGCTGATTTTGATGTTGCTGATTCTAATTATGATAAAGTAATTATTATGACCGACGCCGATGTCGATGGAGCCCACATTCAAATATTACTTTTAACATTTTTTTATCGTTATATGCGAGGCTTAATTGAAGCAGGTAAGCTTTATATTGCTATGCCACCGTTATATAAATTAGATTATGGCAAGAAGAAATTTTATGCATATAGTGATGAAGAATTAGATGAAATTAAGAAAGATAATACTGGTAAATATTCTATTCAACGTTATAAAGGTCTAGGAGAAATGAATCCTGATCAACTTTGGGATACAACAATGAATCCTGATACTCGTAGTTTAATACGTGTAAATATTACTGATGCAGCCTTGGCTGAAAAACGGGTTAACGTTTTAATGGGAGATAAAGTTGAGCCACGCAAGGAATGGATAAATGAGAATGTCGTATTTACCATGGAAGATAATTATCGAGCAGTATAGGGGTGTATATAATAAATGGAAAATATAATAAAAAGAATTGAAGATTATTCCCTCGAAGAAATTATGGGGGATCGTTTTGCTAAATATGCTAAAGAAATAATTCAAGATCGGGCCATACCGGATGTAAGAGATGGTTTAAAACCCGTTCAAAGAAGAATTTTATATGCAATGTTTAAAAATGGTAATACATGGGATAAAGGATATTTAAAATGTGCTACAACTGTCGGAGATGTTTTAGGGAAATACCATCCTCATGGGGACTCATCAGTATATGATGCAATGGTCAGAATGTCTCAGTGGTGGAAACAAAACCATATTTTAATTGATATCCATGGTAATAATGGTTCAATGGATGGTGACCCACCAGCGGCATATCGTTATACCGAAGCAAGACTTGCTAAAATAAGTGGAGAATTATTGCGTGATTTAGACAAAAATACTGTAGCTTGGGCCCCAAACTTTGATGATAGATTACTTGAACCAACTGTGCTTCCTGCCAAGTTTCCTAATTTGTTAGTTAATGGAACTAACGGGATTTCAGCAGGTTACGCTACCAATATTCCTCCCCACAATCTTGGAGAAATAATTGATGCTACTATTAAAAGAATTGATTCTCCCAATTGCTATTTAGATACCATTCTAGAAATTGTTAAAGGACCAGATTTTCCTACCGGTGGTATCGCCGAAGGCAAACAAGGAATTATCGATGCTTTTAAAACTGGGCGAGGCCGAGTAATTATTCAAAGTAAATATGAATTTAAAAAAGAAAAGGGCAAAGAACAAATAATTATTAGTGAAATACCTTTTGATGTCAACAAGCAAAATTTAGTGACAAAGATTGAAGGAATTCGTATTGACAAAAAAATCGACGGAATCGCTGAAGTCCGCGATGAAACAGACCGTGAAGGCCTAAGAATTGTTATCGATTTAAAAAATGGTGCTAATAAAGATTTAATTTTAATGTATTTGCTTAAAAATACTGATTTACAAGTATCATATAATTATAATTGCGTAGCTATAGTAAATAGAACGCCGAAAACTTTAGGAATATTAGAAATTCTCGATGCTTATATTGCTCATCAAAAAGAAGTTATTACTAAAAGAACGGAATTTGATTTAGCTTATTATCAGAAAAATTATCATATTGTAACTGGTCTAATCAAAGCTATTTCTATTCTTGATGAAGTTATAAAAACAATACGGGCAAGTAAAAATAAAGGGGATGCTAAAACTAATTTAGTAGAAAAATATGGTTTTACTATCGAGCAAGCAGAAGCAATTGTTACATTACAACTTTATCGATTAACTAATACAGATATTGTAACTCTTCAAGAAGAATGTGAAAGATATCAAAAGTTAATAAAAGAATGTGAAGAAATATTAAATGATGAAAACAAATTGAAACTAGTTATGAAATCGGAGCTTCGAGAAGTTAAGAAAAATTATGCTATACCTAGAAAAACTGAAATTCGGGATGAAATAACCGAAATTAAAGTTGATATGAAGGAAATGATTCCTAATGAAAAAGTAGTAGTTGTTGTTACTAATGAAGGCTATGTCAAAAGGGTCAGTCAAAAAAGTTATAATTCTTCCGATGAAGAGACTGCTTTAAAACCAGGAGACTTTGTTAAAAGTAAATATTTTGTTAGTACCCAAGATACTTTACTACTATTTACTAATTTAGGTAATTACTTATATATTCCTGTTCACAAGATTCTCGAATGTAAATGGAAAGATTTAGGTAAACACATTAGTAATACCGTAGTTATTAAAGAAGATGAAAAGATAGTGGCAAGCATGATTTTAAAAGATAAAGAAAAAAATGTCGTTCTATTTACCAAAAATGGTTTAACTAAACAAGTGCCATTATCCCAATTTGAAGTAACAAGATATTCTAAACCTCTAACTGCTATTAAATTAAAAGAAGATGATGAATTAATCAATGTAAGCATCTATAAGGAAGATACCTTATTTGTAACTAATAACGGCTTATATTTAAGGTTCAAAACATCGGAAATCCCTGTTGTAGGGGTCAAAGCCAGTGGGGTTAAAGGAATAAATTTAAAGGACGATTATGTTATATATGCTTCTACTATTAAAGAAGAAGATGAATACTTAAATGTTTATACCAATCTTAATACTGGTAAAAGACTTAAATTAACCGATTTAGTTTATATTTCTCGAGCAAAAAAAGGCAATATGTTATTTAAAAAAGCCAAAACAAAAGATTACAAAATAAATTTTGCCTATTTAACGACTAGTAGAGATGTCAATTTGTGTAAAATTGATAATGATTTAAATGAAATAAAAAATAGCGAGATTCCTATAATGGATATTAATAGTACCGGTAGTACTATTACTAAAAAAAGAGTTGATTTGTGGACTTTAAAAGCAGAAGAAATAAATTTGCTCAATAGAAATAATAACCAAGAAGATACGCCCAAAAAGGAATTAGATAAAAAAGAAAACGAACAATTATCTTTTGCATCATTTATTGAAGACTTTAAAATATAGGATAAATCACTCATTAAATACATAAAATTTAATGGGTGATTTTTTATATGAAAAATGAAGCATTTAAAAATTTTGTTAGAACCAAACCAGAGCTTATAAAATATGTTCAAAGTGGCCAAATGACGTGGCAGAAATTTTATGAGTTATATGATATTTATGGTGAAGATGAAACTATATGGAATAAATATATTCTAAATGGCGAAAGAAATATAACTGATAGCATTAGTAAAATTACTAATATGGTTAAAAATGTTGACGTAAACTCAATTAAAAGTCACATCAATACCGCTCAAAAAGCTATCGATTTTGTTCAGGACTTAACTAAAAAAACTCCCCAAAATATGCCAAACAATTTGACTAAAGGACCAGTTGCTCCGAGACCATTAAATAAATTTTTTGAGGATTAATGCAACTACATTTACAAATGGCTTTTAAAAATAATCCTAAAGAATATATGCGTCTTAAAGAGCACTCATATTTAATTAAAGAATTAAATCGAGGTAATATAGATTATAAAGTATTTACTGAAAACATGAAAAAAACGTATAATGAACGTTTAAGTGATAAAATAAATAATGTAGTAGAAAATATCGACTTAATATCTTCGGTTTTAAATATTTTAAAATAAAACAAAAACATATTGACTAACATCAAAAAATATAGTATATTTACCATAGAGAGGTGGATAGAACATGAATGAAAATAAAAAAAATTTAAGAGGGTTTACTTTAGTTGAATTGTTGGCGGTTATTGTAGTTTTGGCTATAGTTATGTTGATTGCTGTTCAAGCAGTTTTGCCTCAAATGGAAAGAGCAAGACGTCAATCATTTGCTATTGAAGCAAATGGAGCCATAGATGCTGCCCAAGCCTATTTCATGAGTTCTAGTTTAACTGGTGGAGATGGATTTCCTGCTAATGATGGTGATACAGAATGTGTTACTATTGATGACCTTTATGCTGGTGGTTATACAGAACTTGACGATGACTATTCTGGTAAAGTAGTAGTTCAAAAGAAAGGTAATATTCACATATATTATGTGTTCTTAGAAAAAGAAGATACTTGGATGGTTTATGGTGCAGGAACCGATATTAAATACGATGGTACCTTTAATGGCACAACTAATGAAGAAATTACTGAAGAAAATGTTGTAGAATATGACCCTGAACAAAGTGATTTAGCTACTTGTCCATAAAAATAGAACTTTTAATAGTTCTATTTTTTATGTTATAATATTTTTGGTGAAGTAAAATGATTATAGGATCTCATGTTAGTTTTAATACTAATCAATTATTAGGTTCAGCAAAAATTGCTATAAGCTTTGGAGCAAATACATTTATGTTTTACACTGGAGCTCCCCAAAATACAATTAGAAAAGAAATTGATCTAGACTTAACTAAAGAAGCCCATGAATACATGAAAAATCATGGTATAGATATAAATAATGTTATTTGTCATGCTCCATATATAATAAATTTAGCTAATCGTGAAAAAGAGGATTCTTGGAATTTTTCAATAAGTTTTATCAAAAACGAAATAAATCGTATCACTCAAATGGGGATAAATTATATCGTGATTCATCCAGGTAATTCCTTAAAGTTAGACCGTATGACAGCATTATATAATATTGCTGATGCTATTAATAATATTCTAGATTCTGATACTAAGCCAATGATTTTGTTAGAAACCATGGCTGGTAAAGGAACAGAATGTGGTATAAATATTTATGAGCTAAAAGAAATATTAAACCATATAACTTTAAAAGATAAAGTAGGTTTATGTCTAGATACATGCCATTTAAACGATTCAGGAGTAGACATTGCTGAGTTTGATTCTTATTTAAATGATTTAGATAATGCTATTGGCTTAGATAAAGTAAAATGCATTCACATAAATGATAGTAAAAATCCAATTGGTTCTCACAAAGATCGTCATGCTAATATTGGTTATGGTACTATTGGTTTTGATAATTTAATTAATGTTTTATACAATTCTAAATTAAAAGATGTTCCTAAAATTTTAGAAACACCATGGGTAGGTAAATACCCTCCATACAAATTAGAAATAGATATGATTAAGAGTAAGAAATTTAATCCTAATTTAGAACAAGATTTAGAAGAACTTTATAAAAATGATCCAAATTTTTGATGATATTCTTTAAATAGCTGTTTTACTTTTTTAAAGTTTTCTTCGCTAAATCTATTTTTATATTTTTCTATTTCAAATAAATTGGGGTTTTTAACAATATCTTGCCAATTTTTCTTAATAAATGCATAAGTAAAATTTAATTCTTCATTACTTAAAAATATATTTTTACTAACTGCAAAGTTAAAAACATCTTCTTTTTTTAACATACTCATGTATCTTTCAATAATACTATACATATTTTTCACCTAATATATTGTATGAATTTATTTTAAAAAGAAATACTAATAGTATGAAAAAAAGAAGATGTTTTTATTACCTAACAATTATTTTTTTATTTGGCATTCTAGCTATCAGATTATTAACTATTCATAGCAAGCAAGATGAATATAAAGAATTATTAATGTCTAAAACACAAATATATATAACTGGAAGTAGTGCACCAAGAGGAAGAATTTTAGATAAATCTGGTAATGTTTTGGTGGATAATATTGGAGTTAAAACCATCTATTATAATAAAATAAAAGGCATAACTACCAAAGAAGAAATTGCTATTGCGCAAAAGTTAGCTAGTATTTTAACTATTAACTCAGCTGATGAAAACACTTTAAAAGAATACTGGCTAGTATTAAATGATAATGGTAAATCTTTAATTACTGAAGAAGAGTACCAATTATTAGAAGAACGAAAAATAACTACTGCAGAACTTAATAAATTAAAAAAAGAACGCATTACTAGTGATATGCTAGCTCAATTTAGTGAAGAAGATTCTAAAAGTGCTTATATTTATAGTTTAATGAATGATGGTTATATTTATAATAAAAAACTAATTTTAAAAAATGTTGCTGAAAGTGAATATGCTAAAACAATGGAAAGTAATATTCCAGGAATAACTGGAGAATTATCTTGGGAAAGAACATATCTTTATGGTGATACTTTAAAAAATGTTTTTGGAAGCATTGGTTTAATTCCGGAAGAAAAAAAGGAAGAATACTTAACTCTTGGCTATGAACTTACTGATACTGTTGGCTTAAGCTATTTAGAAGAAGAATATGAAGAATATCTAAAAGGAACTAAAGCTAAATATTTAGTTAATAGTGATAATACATTAACGCTAATATCAGAAGAAAAAAGAGGCAATGATTTAGTTTTATCTATTGATATTGATTTACAACTAAGAGTAGAAGAAATTATTAAAGATAAAATAGTCCTTGGGGATAAATATCCTAATACGGATTATTATAAAGATTCTTATGCTTTAGTAAGTGATCCAAATACCGGTAGTATTCTTGCTATCGCCGGAATTCGTCGCAATGATGATGATACTTGGAGTGATATTTCTCTTAATACTATTAATAAATCTTTTACAATTGGTTCTGCGGTTAAAGGGGCAACAATAGCTGTTGGTTATAAATATGGTTTAATTGAAATGGGCAAGTACATTACAGATTCTTGTGTAAAACTTTATTTAGTCCCCGAAAAATGTAGTTTTAAAAGTTTAGGACGAATCAACGATTTAACGGCTTTAGCTAATTCATCTAATTATTATCAGTATTTAATAGCTATTGGTCTTACTGGTAATACTTATAAACCCAACATAAAACTTAATGCTACTGAAGAACACTTCAATATTTATCGCAATATGCTAGCAAGTTTTGGTTTAGGAGTTAAAACAGGAATTGATTTACCTGGAGAACAAACTGGCATTATTGGTAAAACTGTTGCAGATGATCTTTTATTAAATTTAGCAATTGGTCAATATGATACTTATACTCCAGTTGAAGTACTGCAATATATTAATTCTTTAGCAACAGGAAAGCGGGTATCTTTAAGTTTAATGCAAGAAATAAAAAATGGTGATGAAGTTATTGTTCAAAATACATCAAAAGTACTAAATGAAATTAATTTAGATCCCATTTATTTAGAAAGAATTAGAGAAGGTTTAAAACTTGTTTTAAGTGAAGGAACAGGACGCATTTATGTCGATAAAAGAGTTAACGCCGCTGGAAAAACTGGCACAAGTGAATCATTTTATGATAGTGACCTTGATGGTAAAGTTGATGTTGCTACAATTACTTCAACTTTCGCCGGTTACTTTCCAGCAGATAATCCCCAATATAGTGTTGTAGTAATAACGCCAAATATATCTCATAATAATGGAACAAATGATACGATGTATTATGGGGCCAGTAAGATAACTAAAGATATAACCAATCATTTGGCGGGAATGAACTTTACATAATGAAAAAATGCTTTAAAACTATAGTGAAGATGTGTTTATATATCCACATAGCGAAGAGGAAGAAAAACAGATGATGCATGATATGGAAATAGATAT
>CALVVI010000046.1 GCA_944363815.1 uncultured Bacilli bacterium
AAATCTCTAACTAACATTCCGCTTGCTGAAATAAAGCGAGTCTTGGAATATAAATGTAAATGGCAAAATAAGAAATTACTTACAATAAATAGATATTATCCAAGTAGCCAAACATGCTCAGTATGTGGATATCAAAATAAGGAAGTAAGGGATTTAAGTATAAGAAGTTGGGAATGTCCTAATTGTTGTTCGTTACATGATCGTGATATAAATGCTAGTATAAATATAATGTTTGAAGGTTTAAAAATGTTTATGCAAAGTTTAGTGTAAATAAATGAACAAAAATAGTAGGGTGGCGACCATCCGAAACTGGTCTATGGAGAGTCCAAAGGACTCTGTGAAGTAGAAATGCCTTGTAGTGATGCAAGGTCAGTCAAACTTGTTTGACTTTTTGTTCTTCATATGCCAAACTGTAGCAATAGCTTTCTTTTAATTCTAAGTTTGTATTATAAATATTATATATTTGTTTACTTATTTCATTTACGCTGGTTAATGCGCCTTGATCTGGGTCGCCATAAAGAGTAAATATAGACACTAAATAAGGAATGTTAGTGTTATAAATGCCAATATTATTAAAATATTGAGCGTAATAACCATATTTGTGCAAGAATATATTATCATCAAAATTTAAGGCATTGTAATAAGTGTTATTCATGGCTGTTTTTAGAATGTTAGTATATTCATCATCTATTTGAATAAGTTCATAAATATGACTTAATAATTTGTTGGTATCGGTAACTGTCAAGTATCCAAAACGGTCACTATCTGTTATTGTAAGGGTTACACCTAAGGTGTTTTTGGCATAATCTTTTAATGTTTGGACTCCGATATAATCACTAAGCATTCGATATGCACCATTATCACTAACAGATATACTGTAATCGATTAAATCTGCTATAGTTATTTCTTCACCAATATTTCTAGTACTTAATTTTAAACCTGCAATTGATGCATAATTTGAAGTATATGTAATTGTATCATTTAAGTTGACAATATTATTTCTAGCATTTTCAATTAGATATGTAGCTGCATATAACTTAATTATACTAGCTGCATATTGCGTTTTGTTTTCGTTAAATGTTAGATGGTAATCATTACTTAATTCTTCAAAATAAATTGATATGTTTGAACTGTTTAAATTTGCCGTTAAATCTGCAAACATTGTATCAACAGTTGCATCTTTATAAGGAGTTGCAAGACATTCTTGATAATTGCGATTTTTTTCTTCTTGAATACGTATTTCTTCAAATTTTCTTTCTAATTCCTCGATAGCTTTAGCCCGTTCTTTAAACGTGTAAGCAAAAAAACAAACTAAAATTATTATAAAAGCTATAAACATTAGTCCAAGTATTAGTTTTCTTTTTTTTCTTTTATTTCTATGCATATAACTACACCACTTTTTAAATTTTATCTAAAATATATAAATATAAATATTGCTAATATAACACAATAAATTGAAAATTTCCAAAGTTTTCCTTTTTTAACCCAAGAACTTAACCATCTGTATGAGAAATAGGTTACAATTCCAGCAGCAATCATACCCGCTAGATACGGAACTATCATGCTAGAAAGTTCAGTTGTATTCGCTAAATCACTTACTCCTAGAATCATGGTAGCAACACTTACTGGAAAGTATAGGATAAATGTGTATTTTAAAGCAGTTTCTCTTTTTAAACCACAAAGTAAGCAAGCAACTAATACTGTACCACTTCTACTAATACCTGGAACTATGGTTACGGCTTGTAACAAACCAATAAGAATAGCATCTTTTAGCATTATGTCATAATCTTCTTTAGTTCCTTTCATATTGCGAACTATAAATAATGCTAAGGCTGTTATTAAAAATGCTATTGCTAAACCATTTAGGGAATATAAATCTTCAATTTTATCTTTAAAAATGAAACCAGTGATACCAACGGGAATGGTACTAACAATGACATATAAACAATATTTGAATTTTTTTAAGTATTTTTCTCTAGTTTCTTTTTTAAATATATAACTGAAAAATGCTATTACTAATTCCTTTATATCTTTCCAAAATATTATAAATATGGCTATAAAGGAACCAAAATTAGAAATTATTTCAAAATTTAAAGTATTAAATATAGTAGTATCAAAAATGTTTTTGAATAAATAGATGTGACCACTACTAGAAATTGGAAGTGGTTCAGTAATACCTTGGATAATTCCTAAAATTATGTAAGTTATTATATTCATATTATCACCATTATAATTATATAGCAAATTTTAATTTTTTGCACTATAATTTAAGAAGAGGTATTTTATGGCTGGGACATATACACATTTTAAATTTATGAAAGACTTAGAGAAAAAGATAAGTTTTAATAAAGATAAAGATTTATTTTTAGTAGCAGGGCAAGGACATGATTTGTTGTTTTTTATTAAGCTTAGAGAATTAAAATGTTTTGGTAAAAGAAATGAAATCGTTAGGACCATTGCCAGTTGTAATTTTAGGGATTTAGTTATTAAATGGCAAGAGGAAATTATAGATACTAATGATGAAGATTTAGAAATTTTACTTTATGGCTACATTGCTCATCATGTGTTGGATTCTTATATACATCCGTGGTTAAACAATAAATGTAATTGTTATTTTGATAAATTGGATAAAAATACTTGGGAAAATAATGGAAGACATGAAACTTTAGAAAGTATGCTTGATTATTTGGTTTTAAATCCTTATGAATTTAAAATGCCTAAAATTAAATTTAAGAAGGGGACTAAGGATTCTTTAAATAATTTGTTTAAAGATGTTTATGAATTAGAAGATGTGGGAAGTATGATGTTACGAGGGTTAAATAATATGCAAGGTTTTATTTCTCTTTATAGATTGGACAGACTAGGAATTAAAAAATTGAGTTACAAGATAATAGACTTTTTAACTGCTAAAAATGCTCGTAAGTTTACATTTTTATCTTTTCATTATTCAAAAACTATGCAAAAAGAAGTGCAAGATAAATATCTTAGAGATTTTAACAAGCTATATAGTGCTGCTTTAAGTGAAGCATCTATTCTTATTTTAGAAATAATGGCTAGTTTAGAAAATAAAAAAGTGCTGATGATCACTTATAATAAATCAGCAACTTAATTTTTTTCGACAGTATATTCATAACCGAAAGTATCAACGGTTACTTTTGTTATAGTAATATTTTCTTCAAGGGCTCCGGTGGCATCATCCGCGATTTTCTCATTGGCTTCGATTTCTTCTAGTATTTCCATACCTTCAGTTACACGACCAAATCCAGCATACATTCCATCCAAAGAACTTTTGGCGGAGTCATCTAAAACAATAAAGAATTGACTGCCAGCGGAATCATAGTCCATGCTTCTTGCCATTGAAATTACCCCTTTGTCATGACTTAATGTATTTTTGGTGTAACCATTTGCTTTAAATTCACCATCAATTGTATAACCTGGTCCACCAGTGCCATCACCGTCAGGATCTCCACCTTGAAGGACAAAACCTGGGACTAATCTATGAAAAGTAAGTCCATCATAAAAACCATTTTCAATTAGACTAACAAAATTTGCTACTGTATTCGGAGCATATTCTGGATATAATTCAATTTTTATAGTGCCATAATCTTCTATTTCCATAGTAACTAGGGGATTTTTTTCGATATCTTTTTCATTGTTACTACAGCCACTTAATATTAAAAGACTAAATAAAACTAATATACTTGTAAATATTTTTTTCATAACATCACCTTAATTATTTTAACATATATATTTTATTATGAGAATATTTTATTTATTAATGGGAATAATTTGTTTAAGTGTGATGCTTTTTTTTATAATTATATATTTAAATTTATTAGTTATTGGGTATACATTTTGGGAATTTGTTTATTTTATTATTAGGAGTGGTTTTATTTTAATTGGTTTAATGGGAATGTTTTTTATTTATAAAGGATTGGAGCGGATTATAAAAGATGAATTTTTATTACGATATCATAGTAAATTTTCAAGAAAATAATTATATGTTTTATGAATGGGAAGATGATGATGTTTTAGACTTCATTAAAAAGATTCCTTTGATACAGGTTACAACGAAAACTTTAAAAGATTTAGTAAATAATAACTTTATGGTTGATAAAGATTTTTTAACAAGCATTCATAAAAAAACTAAGTTAAAAAATGGGACTTTAGAATATGCTGCATTATTTGTAAGTAAAAATGGCACTTTAGTGGTAGAATTTGCTCAAAATGGTTCTTCAATTGCTCGAAGCTATTTGCAAGTTATTGATGAATGTCATATTCAAGATATTTTATATACGTTACCAACTGATAAATTAAATTATAAAATTATAAATAAAATTATTGAAAATAAAGGAATAAGAAAAGAAGAAATAATAAAGAAATTTATTAATTTAGAATTAAATACTCTTTATAAAAATAAAGATTGGGAAAAAATAGTATTTTTGTATAATGAATGGTTTTTAAAAACTAAGAGTAATGTAGCTGAAATGATTCAAGATATGCAAAATAAATTGAAAAGCGGTATTACAGATGTAGAAGTAAAGATATATGAGTTAATTAAATTAAGCTATAGTAATGTATAAATAGAAAAAAATAGGAAATTATAATATTGTAAGGAATGGGATGTATGAAAAAGTATTTAAAATTAACACTTATTGCAGTTTTTGCATTACTGTTGGTTGGCTGTGGCTGTATGCTGCAGACTGCTAAGGGAAGAGTTGAAGAATTTTTAGATCAATATCGGAATTTAAGTGCTAATGTTTTAGGAGATTTAGATGAAGTTGTTGATGCTGATACTAATTTAAATGCTGAGCAAAAGGAAAAATATCGTGATATATTAAAAAAACAATATTCAGATTTAAATTATGAAATTATAAATGAGACTTATGATGGGGATGCTGCAACAGTTGAAGCAAAAATTACGGTATATGATTTATATAAAGTTCAAAAAGATGCAGCTGTGTATTTAAATGAACACAGAGAAGAATTTAATAATGAAAATGGGGAATATGATAATACAAAATTTATGGATTATAAGTTAGAACAAATGCAAAAAATAAATGATACAGTTGAATATACTATTAATTTTAATTTAACAAAAGATGAAAATGATGTATGGCAAATTTCAGAATTATCTCAAGATGATTTAGAAAAAATACATGGTATTTATAATTATGATAGTGAATAAAGGGGTTGTCAAGAAACTAATTAATTCGTTTCACGACAGCCCCTTTATTGTTTGAAATTGGTTGTTGGAGGTAAATAATCTGGTAGATCGTAAGAATAATTTGCTATTATTGTTAAACTGTCTTCAACCTTTTTTTTGATACTACAATCTCTTTGTTCTATTTGAGCAAAGTGATTTTGAATTTTCTTTATAGTTTCTTCGTTAGGAAACTCATTAAATTTTAAAAGTAAATCAATATTTGGAAAGTTTAAATCAGGTAATTCTAAAATAACTTGATTATCCCATATCTTTTTTAAACAATGGTAGATATTGAAAAAATTATAATTACCATTAAATATTTGAAAGTTATATTCATCAATAAATTTTTTTATTGCCCTTATAATTTCTTCTTCTTTAGCAGAAGTTATATTTTCTAAATTAAAATTTTCTAAGGTGAGCCTGATAATATATTTAGGCATTATACCTTTATTAATTATTGCCTGATTAATAATTGTTACTAATGGCTCTTTTAAGAAGAACTCGGCATATTTTGTTATAAGATATGGTTTTATGTGATAAATTGTAAGAGTGGTGCTCAAATCTTCAATAAATAAAGGATGAAGCCAAAAATAATTTTGGCCAAAATTGTATGAAATTATAGTATAGGTGACTAACCAATCTGGAGTACGATATTCTGTGTGATCAAAGAAAGTATCTTTAATGTTAAACCACTTATTGTCAGGAAATTTATCTATAATGTTATTAAATATTATTAAAGTTATTTCATTGTTTTTAGTTCGGGGAATATTAGTGTTAATGTAATTTTTAAGGCGATATAAATTGAATTGAAAATATTCTACGATATTATTATTATTTGCCATATTTGCTTCCTTTTAATAATGTTAATGGAAAAAATTTGCTATTATATTCATTAATTATTTGAAGACATCTATTTATTATAGTTTTAAAATCATAATTTTCATTTTCGCTGGCAATTAACTCATTTAATAAACTATTTTTTAATTTTTCATCTGGACTATTTAAATAATTTCTAAGAAGATTTACAGTTTGAAAGTCTTTATCTATAAAGAATAATTCATGTTTATTAATTTCTAACATCTTTTTATAAAGAATATTATATATGTTTTCTAAGTTATTTGGTGTAGCTAGAAGAATACGATAATCTTTAAATAAAAGGCGATTTAAAACTTTAAGAATTTGATTATTTTCTTTGGGAGATAAATTAGTTAAGTCAAAGGTATTCAAAATTATTTCAAATATAGTTATAAAACCATATGCCATATTTTCTTGACAAATATTTATTATTAAAGAGTAGATTGGTTCAGTAATTAAAAAATCAGTTATTGCTTCATATTTTTGAGGAGAAGTGTTTTTCATTGAAATTGTAATGCATAGTTCAGAGATATAATATGGATCTTTAGTTAATATTTTATTTCCCATTTTTGAAACTAAAGTGAAAAATATTGCTTTATCTAATGTGTCATAAAAATAATCAGCATATTCTAAAAACTTTTGGGTGTCTATATCTTGGGGAAAATTAGCGATGGCATTACAAAAATCTTTAAATATAAAGGGATTAATTGTGGTAAAGTCTTCGTGACTAATAAGTTCGTTTTTTAATTGATAACCATAAAATTGTAGTTGTGATACTAACATAAAACAACCCTCCTTGAAACATATTTTAACACGTATAACATATCTTTTTATAGGGGTAATCGTATGAAAAAGGTAATTTTTTTGTTGTTTTTGCTATTTCCATTAAAAATTAGTGCTTTAAGTGCTAGTAGCAGTATTGTAATGGATCTTGATAACGGCAGAATATTACATCAATATAATATCCATGATGAAAGGCTTATTGCTAGTATAACAAAGATTATGACTGCTATTGTTACTATAGAATATGCAGATATTGATAAGACTGTTACTGTTGGAGAAGAGATACTTGAAGCGTATGGAAGCGCAATATATATTGAACTTGGAGAAAAATTAACTTTACGGGATTTATTATATGGTTTAATGCTTAGAAGTGGTAATGATGCGGCGGTGGTTATTGCTAATAATGTTGCAGGTAGTATGGAAGCTTTTGCGATGCTTATGAATGAAATGGCTAATAAAATAGGTATGGAGGAAACATATTTTTATAATGCGCACGGGCTAGAAGAAAGTAATGGCTCTGGTAATACATCTAGTGCATATGATATGGCTTTGCTAACTAAATATGCTATGGAAAATAAAACGTTTAAAGAAATATTTGGGACAAAGAAATATCAAGTAAAAACTAATTATAAAACATATTCCTGGACAAGTAAAAATAAACTTATTCATAATTATGATTTTATTACAGGAGGAAAAACCGGTTTTACAGAAAAAGCAAGGAGAACATTAGTTACAACTGGTAGTAATAATAATATAAATTTGGTGATTGTTACTCTTAATGACCCCAATGATTTTCAAGATCATTTAGTATTGTATGAACAGATATTTCGTAATTATGAAGCTGTAAAAGTACTTGATAAAGATAAATTTGAAGTAAAAAAAGATAATTTGTATGAAAATGCAACTTTATATATAGATGATGACATCTATGTTCCAGTTACTAAAGAAGAAAAGGATGGCTTGAAAATTGAATATCAGCTTTATAAAAATAATTTTTATGCTGATGGAGACAAAGTGGGGGTGGTTCTTATTTATTTAAATGATGATTTGATTAGAGAGGAAAACATTTATGTTTTAAAAAGTACAGAAAGCAAAAAAATTACGTGGTGGGAAAGATTTTTAAGGTGGATTAAATGGTAAGTTATATTTGGTTCTTTTTAATTATTATTGGAATTGGATTTTCACTTGCTACAGGAAGGCTTGATATAATAAATGATAGTATTTTAACAAATGGAGGTAAAGCTTTAGATTTAATGGTTTCCATTTTACCTATTATAGTTTTGTGGACGGGGATTATGAAAATTGCAGAAGAAGCTGGTCTTTTGCGGAAATTTGCTAGATTAGTTGAGCCAGTTCTTTCAAGACTTTTTCCAAGCGTCCCTAAGGATAATCCTGCACTGGGATTTATTGCTTCAAATATTGCTGCTAATATGATGGGATTAGGAAGTGCCGCAACACCATTTGGGTTAAAAGCGATGAGTGAACTTCAAAAAATAAATGATAAAAAAGATACAGCTAGTGTGCCAATGATTACTTTTTTAGTTTTAAATACAGCAGGGGTAACAATTGTGCCAACGACAGTTTTAGCTTTGCGGATTGCTCATGGGTCAGCTAATCCATCAGAGATTATCTTGCCGGGGGTAATTGCTACATTTTGTTCTAGTATTGGAGGTTTGCTACTCGATTATTTCATTCGCAGGAGGAATAAGAAATGAATACATTATCAAAAATAGTTATTCCAATATTTGTGGTTTTTGTCATATTTTATGGTTTTAAAAAGAAAGTTAATATATACGATGCTTTTTTAGAAGGTGCAAAAGAGGGACTTATGATATCATTTAATATTTTCCCTTCAATTATTGCTATGGTTTTTGCGATTAATATATTTTTAGATAGCAATTTTGTTTATGAAGTATTAGGTGTTTTTAAACCCCTTTTAGAGTTTATAAATATTCCTGTTGAAATAATGCCCATGGCTTTACTTAGGCCAATATCGGGAACAGCTACACTAGCTATAATGAATGACATATTTATTAATTTTGGCCCAGATTCATATGCTGGGAGACTTGCTAGTGTGTTGCAAGGATGTACAGATACAACTATTTATGTGTTAGCTCTTTATTTTAGTTCAATCGGGGTCAAAAAGACAAGGTATGCACTAGGAGTAGGTTTATTTGCGGATCTAGTAGGAATTACAGTAGCTTTTTTAATAACAATGATAATTTTTTAACCCATATTATTTTTTGGAAATGTGTGGTATACTTAAGGTGGTGGTTTATATGGAACGCTTGCAAAAAGTGATTGCTGCATATGGTTATACCTCTAGAAGGAAAGCTGAAGAGTTAATAAAAAAACAAAAAGTTATGGTTAATGGTAAGATTGTGACGGAATTGGGAAGTAAAGTTTCGGAACATGACATAATAAGTATTGATGGTGTAATAATAAATAAAGATGTAAAACACGAATATTATATTCTCAATAAACCGCGGAGAGTTATTAGTAGTGCTACTGATGAAGCTGGGAGAATTACAGTGGTTGACTTAATTGACACTGATGCTAGGATATATCCTATTGGAAGACTAGATTATGATACTACTGGGCTTATTTTGCTTACAAATGATGGTGAATTTGCCAATACTCTCATGCACCCAAGTATGGAAATAGAAAAAACATATATGGCTAAAATTGATAAAATTCTTACTAAAGAGGATATTTTAGCATTAAAGAAAGGAATTACCGTTGATAAGAGAAAAGTAGAAATAAGACATTTTAAAGTTAAAAAGAAAGATTTGGAAAAAGGGACAAGTATTGTTGAAATAACAATAATTGAAGGTAGAAATCACATAGTTAAGAAAATATTCAAAGAGTTAGGGATTAATGTTCTAAAGTTAAGCCGTGTTTCTTATGGCTTTTTAGATATTAAGAATTTAAAATCTGGTGAATATCGCAATTTAACTATCAAAGAAATTAAAAAATTATATGCATCAGCTAAGAAGTAGGGACTTTTTAGCTTTTTTTAGACAGTTGGGAACTTGGAAAGGAATATTATGAAAACACAAATTGATTTATCAGCAGTAGAGAATCAAAATTTAGAATCTTTTATTGAAAAAGTTTATAGTTATTTGCGGAATATTAAAGAAAACAAGTTAAAGAAAGAACTTATTTTTTATAGTAAAGATGAATTTAAAAATTTAAATTGGAATGATAAAGCTGTAGATAGAATTGTAGCAAGATACAAAGATATTATGTTATGTTTAGATGTATATAACAAATATGATGAAAAGGCAATAGTTCAAAACATGAAAATTTTTTCTAAGGTAATTAGAATGGTTGCTTCAAAATTTAGTTTAGATCGAGTGATTTATGTTCGTATTTTTAAAAAAGGAACTATTAATAAAGAAAAAGGAATAGTAATTAGTAAAGGTTATTGTGATAAATATCGGGAATTTAATGAAGATATTTTGGATTTGATAACTATATCATTAGAAGATTTGAAAAGATTGAATATGAACTTGGAAGATACACTTAAATAATAAAGCCTCAC
>CALVVI010000047.1 GCA_944363815.1 uncultured Bacilli bacterium
CGCAAGACTAAAAAATAAAAAAACTAGGATTTATGGGGCCTAGTGCAGGATTTTTTACTACAAGTGTCAAAGATGGGATTTTATTTTACAAAACATTTAATTACATTGCATTAACTTCGACATAATAAGACAATACTTTTAAAAGTCAAGATAAATTTATAATTTGTCACTATTTAACTGTCAAATACAATATTATTAAATACTTATTGTATGAAATATGCTATAATTATGGTGGTGATTTATTTTGTTATATCCAAATAATATCAAAAAAAATTATACAAAACTTACTACATATAGTAATCGTGGTATGGACTTGGAATATTTAATTGAACAAGCCAATGAATATTATATTGATAATGATATAGCATATATATATAAAAAGCCTACTCCTATCGGAGTAGTAAAAGTTGCATATAGTAATAAAGGAAAAAGAATTGAAGATGGCTTTTATAAAACTCCATCCACCCTTGACTTTAATGGGTTGTATAATGGACATTATATTGAATTTGATGCTAAAGCAACTCAAAACAAAACAGCTTTTCCAATTAGCAATGTTCATGAACATCAAATCAAACACATAAGAAATATTGATAAACATGGAGGCATCGTATTTCTAATCATAATGATGAATGATAAATACTTTTTATTAATGGGCAATACTTTTTTAAATTTTTTAAAAGCCGAAACTCGTAAAAGTATTCCTTATGATTACTTAAAAAATAATGCATATGAAATAAAGTTGGGCTTAAAAGGGTTAGATTATTTAACTACTTTAAAGCAAATAATCGGAGGATAGAATGAAAAAAATTAAAATAGGCAAATTAAAAATCTCTAAAAACAAATCTAAGGCCAAAAATCCTGAGCAAAAAAATAATATTAAATCAATAATATTATCAGGCTTACTAGTTATAGGTATAGCTGTTATTTCTTTAATTTTAGTTTTTGCTCTTTATATTATTATTACTTCGCCTGATTTTGATAGAGACAAATTATATTCCAAAGAATCAACAGTTCTTTATTACAACGATGGTGTTACAGAATTAGCACGACTTGGAGCTGAAGACCGTGTCTTAGTTACATATGATGAATTACCTCAAGTTCTAGTTGATGCCATTGTAGCAACAGAAGATTCCCGATTCTTTCAACATAAAGGAATGGATGTTGCCAGATTTTTAAAAGCCTCATTTGGTCAATTAATGGGAAATAGCGAAGCCGGTGGAGCATCAACTATAACCATGCAATTAGTAAAGCAGGTTTATACTAATTCTGAAGATCAAGGTTTGGCAGGTATTATTCGTAAATTCACCGATATTTATATGGCCGTTTTCAAAGTTGAAAGTAATTACACTAAAGAAGAAATAATAGAGTTTTATGTAAATACAATGTGGTTTGCAGGATCATCAAGCATTAATAATACTGGAATTTATGGAGTTGAACAAGCTTGCCAATATTATTTTGGCAAATCAGTTTCAGATTTAACCCTTGCAGAAGCTTCAATTATTGCTGGTATGTTTCAAAATCCTTATCGTTATAATCCATATACTAATCCTGAAGGAGTTAGAAATAGACAAGAAATAGTTTTAACATTAATGGTTAATCATGGATATATTACTGAAAGTGAAAAAGAAGCTGTATTAGATATTCCAATTGAATCTTTGGTAACAACTAAAGAATCAAGCAACGGATCTAACCAAGCAGTTATCGACTATATTGTAAATGATATAACTGATAAAACTGGCATGGACCCTCGTAACACTCCAATGGAAGTAGTTACCACTATTAACAAAGATGTTCAAAATATCTTAAATCAATTAGAAACCGGCGAACTATATGAATTCCCTAACGAAACGATTCAAGAAGGTATGGCAATAACCAGTACTGTTGATGGTTCAATCGTTGCTCTATCCGGAGGAAGAAACTATGCCGCCAGAGGATTAAATAGAGCTGAAGAAAGAAGACAACCTGGTTCAACTGCTAAACCAATATTTGATTACGGACCATACATCGAATACTTAAATGGTTCTCCTGCATCTTTATTCTTGGATGATGAAACAACTTATAGCAATGGAACATCAATCAAAAACTCTGATGGCCGCTATATGGGATTAATAACAATGCGAACAGCCTTAATTGAATCTCGTAATATTCCGGCTTTAAAAGCTTTCCAAGCCGTTTATGCAGAAAATCCAGATTATATTAGTGACTTTGTCCATGGACTAGGAATTGACTACGGAGATACATTGTTAGAATCTATGTCAATTGGTGGATTTGAAGGAATATCACCAATTGAAATGAGTGCTGCTTATGGAACGTTTGGTCGTGGTGGTTACTACATTGAACCGTATACTTTTACCAAAATAACAGTATCTGAAAGCGGTGAAATTATTGAACACAAATATGAAAAAGTTCGGGTAATGAGCGAAGAAACTGCTTATCTAATAACAGATATTTTAGTATCAGCAGCTGAAAACGGTGTTGGTGGTGTACGGGTAAGTGGAACTACTATTGCTGCCAAATCTGGTACTAGTAATGTTGACCGAACTTGGGCTGAAAGTCACAATGTTCCAACATCTGCTACGCGTGATGCTTGGAATGTAACCTATTCTCCTGAGTATGCTATAGCACTTTGGATTGGTTATGATAGTACTAGTTCTGAAAATTATTTAACTGTATCAGTTGGTAATCGTGTCCGATCAGCTGTTATGAAAGCTGTTGGATCAAGAGTCTATTCACAAAACCAAAAATTTACTGTTCCTGATGGCATTATTACGGTTGAAATTGAAAGGGAAACATTTCCTACCCAATTAGCTAGCGAATTTACTCCAAGCAATTTAAGAACAACAGGATTGTTTAAAGAAGGAACTGAACCTACTGAAGAATCAATAAGATTTGCTAAATTAGAAGCACCAACTAATGGCAATTATACATTTGATGGTACGACTCTTCGTTTAACTTGGAATGCCATTGCCACACCTGATGCTATAAATACGAGTTATCTCCAAAACTATTTTAATACCTATTATGATAACCATGCTAACAGTTACTATGAGAAACGTTTAAATTACAATTACTCCTACATTGGTACCCTAGGTTATCAAATCTATAAAAAAGAAAGTAATGGAACACTAACCTATATTGGTAGAACTGAAAGTAATAACTACTCATTTACCCCAAATGATAGCGGTAATGTCACTTATGTCATAAGGTCTGCTTATTCAATATTTACTGCCAATATGAGTGATAATTTAGAAATTAACGTTAATCTAGGAATGGATTCCAATATGGATAATATAATTAATTCTGACCCATCAGAAAATAATCCATCCACCCCAGGTAACGGTAATAACTCTGATAACACAAGTGGTTCAGCTGGCAATAATCGTCCAAATACAGGCTTAGAATAAACAAAAACACACATCAATAGTTGTGTGTTTTTTAATTTCTAACGATATCTGCTGTTTTATATTTACTTTTTATTTCCTTAAATCTCCTAATATTTTCATCTATTCCTTCATAATTATCTGGTTTTTTATTCATCCCTTTAATTACTTCTAATGTTACTAAAACTTTTTCATAAGTATCAAGTAGAGTAATTTTTCTATTATCTAAAGCACAAACTACATCTAAATAATCAAGTAAAGAATCTTGAATATTTCCTAGCAAATTTTGTTTGCCATCAACATTAAAAAGATAATAATTCGCTTGAATATTTCGAAAAAGTTCATAAGCTTTACTAGAATCAAAACCTAATTGCGTCAATCTATCTTCTAAAATTTTAGTTCCTTTATTTCCTAAATAAGAATCTAATAATACATTAAAATTTAATATTACACAAAGCTGAATTATAAAACAAGTTTCAAAGTAATAACTATTTGCTAATTCAAAACGACTAGGTAATGCACAAGTAGCTAAAAACTCTGTCATTCCTTCGGTTAAACCTCGATTATTTTCTGCAACATTATCCGTCGGATAAGTATCAAAGCCACTCAGCGCTACTTTGCTATTCCAATCATGCTTTGAAGAAGCCATATGCCATAATTCATGTATTAAAGTGTGAATAATTTCATTATAGAAAAAATCTATAGGATTATTTGTTTTTTGAGCAATTTGATAAACTACTTTAACAGATTTAGGATTCAAAATAATTGTATTATCTAAAACATTATAACCTCCAGCGCTATTTACCTTCCCATAATCACTCGCCAAAATTTCTTTATCATATATAGCATTTAAATGTAAATCCATTTCTAACGTTGCAAGCCTACTATAAAAATTATCCAAATATTTTTTAGGAATATTCTTTTCAAACCAGTTAAATACCTCCAAAATATTTATAGATTCCGGCACAATAATCCTTTTATTAGAATTAACTATCTTATTTAATTTTTCACTAAAATATATATATCCATCTTTATCAGCCATCAAATCATTTATTATTTCAGTCTCTTCTTCATTTAAAGATATTAATTGCCCATCGTCCAACTTATAAAATATCCTTTTATTTTCATCATATTTAATTACAAACACAATACCATTATAAGTAAAATAATTATATTTCATTTTTCCTCTATTTGTTTATATTTGCATTTATAAAAAGGACAGTCCTCACAAAGTGGACCTTTACTTTTACAAATATATCTTCCAAACAATACTAACTGGTGATGCACTCTGCTCCATTTATCTTCCGGAAAAAAATGCATTAAATCCCATTCAATTTTAGAAACATCATTACTATCAGTTAAGCCTAATCTATTAGCTACCCTACTTACATGAGTATCAACAGCAACCGCTGGAACATTATAAATATTTGATAATACCACATTACAAGTCTTTCTCCCAACCCCTGGCAAACTTTCCAAATAATTTCTATCATTGGGAACAATTCCCTTATAATCTCTAACTAATCTAGTTGCTACTTCTTTAATATATTCTGCTTTTCTTTTATAAGTCCCTACCGGATAAATTATTTGCTCTATATCTTTCAAATTAGCCTTAGCCAAACTAAAAATATCATATCTTTCAAATAAAATCGACGTCACAGAATTCACTCTTTTATCTGTAGATTGCGCCGACAGAATAGTAGCAATTAAAAGTTCATAATCTTTATTATAATTTAACTCACAACGAGCATCTAGAAATAAATCATCTAATTTTTTTAATACATCGTTACTTTTCATTTAACCAATCAAAATTTAGCACACTTGTTTCAAATAATTTATCATTAGAATTATCTTCTTTAAACTTATTATTAACATCGTTTACGGTCTTATAACCTTTTCTATTCCATTCATATAAAACTTTATCAATATATCTTAAATTAGGAACTCCATTGTAAACCGCTTCTTTTAAAGCAGCAATAACCAACTCTTCACTAAAGCCTTTATCAATCCAAGCGTTTATAATTTCATAATCCATTGCAGATAAAGTTCTACCAAAACTGTTTTCAAATATGCTAAATATATCCTCCTTAGCACTTTCTTTTTCATTTATTTTATTATCTTTTTTTATTTCATTATAAAAATTATCCATACATACTTTTTCTACAACTTTGCCATAACCATCTTTTTCAGCTTTAACTTTAATAAGTTTCTTTTTCATTAAATTACTATAAGCTTCAAGAACTTGTTCTTCACTCATATTAAGTGTTTTAGCAATAACTTTTATATCAAATACTAAATCAAATGAATTATCAAAATAAAGTAAAAGTAAAAATTCGTTTAAAGATAATTGTTCTTTTAAAGCTTCTTTAATAAAAATTGTTTCAGCTACTAATTTTTTATTATCTTTAAACATCTTTACTCACTTCCTTGCTAACAAAAACTTCTTTATAAATTTCTTTTTATTTTTTAAATTTCCCTTTAATATTTCTGTAGTCAATTCATCGTATATATCACTAACAATTTTTCCTGGCAAAATATTAAGCAGTTCAATTATTTCATTCCCCTTAATATCTATATCACTTTTATCTTTTATTGGTATCTTTTTATACAATATATTAATTTTTTTAGCATCAATATTTAATATCATACCTGCTACCGTATTAATATACAATCCATATTTAAAAAGGGTCTCTGAAGTAACATTACCACTATTAACTACTTCAGTAATTTTAATTATATTGCTTTTTTCATTATTTGTAAATGGGATATTTGTAAATTTTATCTGTGACCACATCCCCATTAAATCATCAATATAATTTATTTCATCCCAGCTTATCCCAATTACCTCAGCAATACCCAAATCTTTTAATAAATTAAGACCCTTTTTAAAGTTTTCATTACACAATATTTTATCTAATTCTTCTCTGACCCTAGTTTTTGACAAATTATTAATCAAAGTTTTTTTCTCCTTTATTGCTTCAACCAACTTACCATCAATTTGAAAATCTAAAATAGTAGCAAATCTAATTGCTCTAAGTATCCTCAAGGGATCCTCTTCAATTCTTTTGCTAGGATTTCCTACCATTTTTATCAATCGATTATTTAAATCTTCAATCCCATTTAATAAATCAATTACCTTACCATACTTATCCATTACAATAGTATTTATAGTAAAATCTCTTCTCAATAAATCTGTTTTTAAATCATCTATATATTCTATTTTCTCTGGCTTTCTATTTTTATAATTGCTTTCTTTTCTAAATGTTGTTATATCAAAATTATAATTACCTATAGTCATATTTGCCCCACCATAATTATTAGAATGCATATTAAAAATAGCATGAACCTCCTTTGGTAATGCTGATGTACAAATATCTACATCATAAGATTTAATTCCTAATAAAGTATCTCTTACAAAGCCACCAACTAAATATGCTTGATAACCATGTTTATTTAATTCTTCTAAAACTTCTTTTATAATTTTATGCATTAATTATCCCCATCTAATTATATCACACCATCCATAAAAATTATGCCGCCTTTTTATATAAATCTATTTCTCCATTTTGAGCATTTTTAATAATATTTAACCAAAGTGCATCAATAACATTTCTTTCTTTTTTAGGATGAACTAAAAATCTAATAGTAAATTCAATATGATTATCAATATATTCAGTATAAATTATAGGTTTTAAATTATTATAATAAATCCTATAATTACCACTAGCATCCAAAATAGCTTTATCCATTTTCTTAGGTATACTCTTAATAGTTTGATTACTATTAACTATTTCATATAATTTTTTCTTATTTTTAGCAATATCAGCATCAAAATTAATATCTACTTTCATTTCAGTCCAAATGTATTTGAATGCTGTAGTATAATTCTTTAAAGAATTAGAAAATATTTGACTATTAGGTATATTTATGATTATTCCACTACTTTGTTCTCCATTTACTCTATCACCTACTTCCAGTACTTTAAAACTCATTGCAGTGATTAAAACAACATCTCCCTTGACATTACCAATTTCAATTCGATCCTCCACCACAAATGGTTTTGCACATTTTATATAAATGCCTCCACAGATATTTAATATTAGCTCTTTTAAAGCAATAGTAGCTCCAGCAGATATAAAGCTAATTATAGTAACTATATTATCTAAATGTCCTTCCCAAATTACAAAAATAACAAAAATTAATGCAATATTAGCTATTAAATTGCTTCTTTGACTAAACTTAAAGACATCTCTTCCACTATGATTACCAGATTTATATACTCTATTTATTATTTTATTTATAAACTTAATTACCATAAGAGCAATTATACTAATAATTATTAATATAATATATTCACTTTGAATACCAGTAACCCCCTTTAATGCATCTATTATCTTTTCCATTTCATTCATAACCATTCATCCTTGGGTGATTATCTTATCACTATTTAAAGAAATTTAAATGAATAATCTAGAAAAAAATAATTACTTTACATTTTACTGTAAAGTAATTGACTTTAGTACAAATATTAAAAGGATAATCGAATAGGTGAATTTATTTCACCAGTTCCACTAGCATAAGCAACATTAGATGAAAGATAAAAGACTGGGTGCACCGCAGCCGTAACAGTCACGCGGTTGTCGCCGATGACATATCCTGCGCTGTACACGCTGAACGCATAGTTCGTAGAACTCGAAATGCGAGAAATAGTCCATTCCCATAACCCCATGTACATCCAATTGCTTGTTGCTGCTAATCGATAGTCTTGACCATCTTCACGATACATCTCTGTTGTCCAATAACTTGGATCTGCTGCATAGCCATAATCACTTAAATACATTAAACCTATTTTAGCATGTTCGACATCAGCTGTGGCTGGATTTACTAATTCATTTTCATACTTTTGTTTTCCTACTGTTGTAATTAAATTTACCCAGTCATTTCCTCCGACTTGATAATCATGTTCTGCTATCATATTTACCCATTTGGTATCTATGCCATTTAAATAATTGATATAATTGGTATTTAAATTTATTGTATTTAATCCACTTTCACTCCAAGTATTTACAGCTGTTTGATTATTCCAATGATACCTATTTATTGTTGTATGACTTCCCCGATATGTTGGATAACTACTTGCAGAAAATGTATTTGCGTTGTAATCCCCATTTGTTCCTAACATATTGCTATTTGCATAATCATATTTGATGAGTTTTACTTCGTTATTAAATACGCCGATTATTCGGTATAAATTGTCATTTTCGCATGTTTCAGAATCACTTCCAAAGCAAACAAAATTATTTGGATTTGAACCACTATATCTATATGAATTATCTCCGGCTTCTTCGGCAGCATTTATATATGTTCCTACTCCGTCATGTAAGTATAATCCATTTGCTCCTTCTTCTCCTCTTTCATTATAAAGACTGGTTATACAACTTGCTAGAGTTTCTCCTCCGGTACATACATCTGCTAGTGTTGTTGCTAACTTTTCTTCCCCAATTATTACATCAGCAGCAAATGTCTTACCTGTATTTTTATTTTGGTCACTATCCAAATT
This sequence comes from uncultured Bacilli bacterium, assembly GCA_944363815.1. Lineage (GTDB taxonomy): Bacteria > Bacillota_I > Bacilli_A > RF39 > UBA660 > Onthocola_B. The sequence continues at coordinate 8,941 of CALVVI010000047.1, forward strand.
AATAAATGTTACTGTGATATTCCATGTTTGGGTTACCTCTGGACTTGCTGTTATTTCATAATCATCTGCTATTAATATCGCATTACTAGCTTCAGTTATATCAAATCCTGATACTCCATCTACTGTTACATATTCATATCCAGCAAGATTTTCTAGTGGTTGATCATCTGGACCAGTTATTGTAAGTATTAACTCTGGTGTATTTTCATCTACTGTATATGTAAAACCATTATTTTTAATATCTAAATATAAATTATAATTTCTTGTTGCTGTGTTAGTTGCATTATTAGCAGTTAACATGGCACTTGCTGTTGTGCTTCCTGTTCTATTTCCTAAACCTTGTGCAAAATTTTCTTGATTTGCACTTATATTTATACCATTACCTACTTGAAATGATAATTTATCAGTAGTACTAGTTATAACACTCGCATCAATATCACTGCTACCTCCACCTTGA
>CALVVI010000048.1 GCA_944363815.1 uncultured Bacilli bacterium
ACGTCGAACTTTGTCGGATGATTTTTCTTGCTTTTATAACGACTTAACTTTAGAATAAATAACTGTTACCCGTAGTGGGAGCGTCTGCTAACTTTTAGTAATTACTGTATTTTTTTCTGGGGGTTTTCTTCGGGAGAGGTCTTTAGTGAAAGAGGTGATGCAATGAACGACAAAGTTTTTTGTCAAGTAGTTATAATTCTGGTACTCGTACTTTTTAGTAATAGAGGCCAAGCAAAAAGACGCTAACAATAGCGTCTACCCAAGTAGATGCTACCCACCACTATGGGTAACACTTACATATATAATATACCAAAACATCCTTAACTATTCAAGTATATTTAGTTATTTTTTAAAATATCCTTAGCAGCTACAATACCAGTTGCTGCAGCCGTTACAATATTTCCCGCTTTACCAGCACCATCACCAACAAAATAGATATTTTCGCCATCTAACTTCATATTATTATCAGTTTCTATTTCATTACTAAAGAATTTTATTTCGGGACCATATAGTAATGTTTCATCATTAGCAACTCCTGGAATAATTTTATTTAACACATCCAATCCTTCCAAAATATTTGTAATGATACGATGTGGAAGAACAAGTGCCAAATCTCCAGCGACACAATCTTTTAGGGTTGGTTCAATGAAGCCTTTATTAATTCTAGCTTCCGTACTTCTTCTTCCTCTTTTTAAATCTTTTAGAGTTTGTACTATCGGTTTACCACCTCCAAGAGTATTGGCAATTTTAGCAATTGATTCGCCATATTCTCTAGTATTTGTCACCGGTTCAGTCAAACTAATTTTAGAAATAAAAGCAAAATTAGAATTTTTACTCTTCTTAGATTTTAATGCATGACCATTAACACAAATATAGCCATAATAATTTTCCTTAGTTACATATCCTCCAGGATTTGTACAAAATGTTCTTATTTCATCATCATAAGTCCTAGTTTTAATAAATATACTAGGATCATATATCGTACTAGTAATGCTTTCTAGTATTTCTCTTCGCACTTCTACTCTAACTCCAACTTCAATACTTTGCGAAGTATATAAAATATTGTGTCTATCTGCTAACATTTGAATCCATTTAGCGCCTGTCCTACCTGGAGCAATTATAATATTTTTAGTATCTACGGTATAATCCTTATTTTTTAATTTACCAGTTAGTTTATAACAATCATCAACTTTCTCATAATCTAAAATATCACAACATTCAAGTATTTCCACACCATTTTTTCTTAAATATTCCGTAAAATCACTTATATATTTTGGCAAATTATCACTGCCTAGATGTTTTTGCTTAATAACTAATAAATTAGCTCCACACTTTGCAACTTTTTCTTTAATTTTTAAAGCCTCATCCATATTACTAGGAAAAACTTCACTATCCATACCGAATTTATTAAATATACTTTCGGTATAATCAATTAATTCTTCCGCTTCACTTATACTCATATATTTATATAAATTACTCTTACCAAGCTTCGGGATAAAATTAAGTTTACCATCACTAAATGTACCTGCTCCACCAAAACCTGCCATTATATTGCAAGGATTACAATTAACACAAGGAATTTTTTTCTCATTCATCGGGCAATGTCTATTACAAGCTAAATATCCTTTATCAAGTAAAGTAATTTTTAGTTTTGGATTATTACTAATAAGTTCAAATGTTGCAAATAAACCAGCAGGACCAGCCCCAATTATTACTACATCTTTCATATCATTACTCCTCATACAAAATAGCAATCCTTTTTGGGATTGCTAACTTTTTTAGCTCCCACTTTGGTAGGGTTCACCGACTTTTTTAGCTCCCACTTTGGTAGGGTTCACCGACTTTTTTAACTCCCACTCTGGTAGGGTTCACCGACTTTTTAATAATGTAATACAAGTATAACATATTTTTTTATTATTTAAAACTTTAATAATATATTTTCTAATTTTTCCTCTTCTTCTGCTAAAGTCTTTCTTTCCTTTTCAACTAATGCTTGCGGCGCTTTGTTAACGTAGTTTTCATTAGCTAGTAACTTCTTACGTCTTTCAATACTTTGTTTTAATGCTTCAATTTGTTTTTGTTTCAATGCCATATCTTCTTCACTTAATACTATTTCATAACAAATATCTAAATCATAATCTTGATATTTAATATTAAGTTTCTTTTTATTTGACTGATTAACAATCATAGCATCGTTAATTTTTAATATTTTAAATATTAAATCATAATTACTATTACTATTGATAATTACTTGATAATCCTTACCTATCTTATTTTCTAATTTTACATTTCTAAACATTCTAATAAATTCTATCATTTCATTTACACTATCTAACTCTTTATTAAACGCTTCTTTTTTATTGAACTTTGGATATGTACTAATCATAATGTTTTCTTCTTTAATAGGAAGCATATTATATATTTCATCAGTTACATAAGGCATAAATGGATGTAACATTTTTAAAATACTAGTCAATACTTTAAGAAGAACTGATTTAGTTGTTAAACTTTCCAAACTAAATTTAGCAAATTCAATATAATTATCACAAAAATCATTCCAAATAAAGCTATAAAGTTCTGAACCTGCAATATTAAATTCATAACGTTCCATCCTTTTAGTAACAGTCTTTATCAAATTATTTAATTTAGTTAATATCCATTTATCTTCTTCACTTAAATTATTTAAAGTATAATTACTATCATTTAAATCTTCAATATTCATTAAAACAAAACGGGAAGCATTCCATAGCTTATTGATAAAGTTCCAAGTAGAAGCAACCTTTTCTTCATCATAACGAAGATCCATTCCTGCTGCAGTAGAAGTTGCTAAGAAGAAACGTAGAGCATCAGCACCATATTTATCGATAACATCCATAGGGTCAACACCATTACCCAAAGACTTACTCATCTTTCTTCCTTCTTTATCGCGAATAAGTCCATGAATTAAACAATCTTTAAATGGTCTTTTATCTGTAAAATGTAGTCCTTGGAAAGTCATTCTATTTACCCAAAATGGGATGATGTCATAACCAGTAACTAAAACATTATTAGGATAAAATTTCTTAAAATCATCGGTGATTTCTGGCCAACCTAAAGTTGAAAATGGCCATAAAGCACTACTAAACCAGGTATCTAAGACATCTGGATCTTGTACCCAATCATCACCTGGAGCAGTATCTCCAACAAATACTTCATCACCCTTATACCAAGCAGGAATTCTATGTCCCCACCAAAGCTGACGAGATATACACCAATCATAAGTTATTTCCATCCAGTGATTCATAATTTTTTCGTAGCGTGTTGGAACAAAATTTACTTTAGTATCTTTATTCTTTTGATTTTCTAAAACAGCATCTGCTAAAGGACGCATTTTAACAAACCATTGCTTTGACAAGTATGGTTCAATCATTACCCCACTTCGCTCACTATGGCCAACATTATGTGTTATTTCTTTAACAGAAATAAGTAAATCTTGTTCTTCTAAGTCCTTAATTAATTCTTCCCGACAAGCAAATCTATCAAGACCTACGTACTTACCAGCATTTTCATTCATTGTGCCATCTGGATTAATGACAACAATTCTCTCTAAATTATGTCTATTCCCTACTTCAAAGTCATTAGGATCATGCGCTGGCGTAATCTTAACGATACCGGTTCCAAATTCTGGATCAGCATGTTCATCTCCGATGATTGGAATAAGTCTATTGACAATTGGAAGCCTTACCATCTTACCAATTAGCTTATTATAACGATTATCTTGCGGATTTACAGCAACTGCTGTGTCTCCAAATAATGTTTCAGGACGAGTTGTTGCAACGCACAAATAATCATCAGTTCCAGCAATATAGTATTTAATATGATAGAATGCTCCCTTTATTTCTTTATAAATTACTTCTTCATTGGATAAGGCTGTCATCGCCGCAGGATCCCAGTTAATTATTCTTTCTCCACGATAAATAAGGCCTTCTTCATAAAGTTTTTTGAAAACATAAATAACAGCTTTATTAAGTCCCTCATCAAGGGTAAATCTTTCTTTCGAATAACATAAAGATAAACCTAACTTCGCCCATTGTTTATGAATATTATCAGCATATTCATCTTTCCAATCCCAAGCATATTTAAGCCATTCTTCTCGAGTTAAACTTCTCGGATTAATACCCATATCCTTAAGTTTAGCATCAACCTTTGCTTGGGTAGCAATTCCGGCATGATCCATCCCTGGAAGCCACATAGCATTATAGCCTTGCATTCTTTTAAAACGAATTAAAATATCTTGCAAAGTTGTATCCCAAGCATGGCCTAAATGAAGTTTTCCAGTAACATTTGGTGGGGGAATAACTATCGCATAGGGAGATAAATCTGGCCTTTCTTCAAAATAACCTTTTTCTAACCAACTATTATATTTTCCTTCTTCTACCATTTTATGGTCATATTTTTTGTCTAACATAATATCTTTCCTTTCAAAAAAAAGAATGATACCAAGGAGTCATTAAGACGGTACCATCCTTTATTTAACTTTATTGTTTTAAGGCAACTTGCCGTATTTCTCCATTTGCAACCTTCAAATAATCTTAATTTTAGTTTCCACCTACCACTAAATCTCTATAAATAAGAATTTATTTTACTCCTCAAATTTCTTAAAAATACAACTCTATTTTAACAAATATTTAAAACTTGTTCAATAGTTTAATCTTTATTTTTCCGGCTTAATTTAGGTACTGGATACTCCGGAGCTATTTCAGCCAAATTAGGTTCTGTTGCCATATTCAGATCAACATCTATCCAACTCTTAGTTACACTCATGCCATCGATTCTAGTGTGATAAACATATGTTTCGTGATACATAACCCCTATAGTGCCCTCTTCTTTTAATTGGATAGTCCAATCATGCAAGGCTTTTTCTTTTTTAGAATTCTTAGCAATCTCTTTTTGATTTTCTTTAACAAATTCTTGATAAGCATCTAAATCTTTGAAAGCATAAAAATCAAAGTTAGCAAATGTATCAGCTACATCTAATGGCGCTAATACTATAAAAGTATGGCAATAGTAATTAAAATAAATCTGTTGGTCTTCTTGATATACTGTAGAAAACTTATGCCATTTAAGCTCTCTATCAGAGTTTTCATTATCTTGCATAAAATTTCCTTTCTAGTTTCACCAATTTGTAATTAGAAAAACTTAAGATTATTTTAGCAAAATATTCAATTTTAAGCAATAGTTTGATATACATTGCCATCAAGGATAATTTCTGTTCCCGCTTCGGTTTCATTGAAATAAATCGATTCAAAAGCCGGCAAGGAAATACGTTCTAATTCAAGAGATGCACAATCTTCATAGATAGATAAAGAATTGTCCACATTTAAAACTATTATATATTTGCTAGTAGCATAAACATTATTTTTAGGTACATTTGCTAAATATTCCCGATTATCATAATCATAGATATGGTATGTAGTATCATAGCCAATATAATAGTGTTCATTAAAATCCACTATTTCAATAGTAAAGGCTGAATACGGGCTTGTGCCATCAGTATTTAAAATATACCAATAATTATCTCTTTTAGCGATTAATTTAGAGGTGTCGAGCTTACCATCAATTAAATGCGCCGGTAAACTTATATAACCGTAACGGAATTCTACTGATGTTGCTAATGCATCTTCAGATAAAGTTGCAACTCCCCAGTTATTACTATTTTTAGCAATTACTATTGTATTAGTTTGCTCTACATTATATGTCTTAATAGTATCAAAATTACTAATATTTCTTCCTAAAGCGATACTATATACGTAATCTTTACCATTTTGATGAATTAAAGCAATATTGTTATTTAAAGTAGTTGGGAATGGAGTGGTTCCATCCTTATAATAGTTAGTATGATATTCATTATCATCAATTATTGGTTCAACAATTGTACAATTTGGACAGTCATAAGTACCAAGCAAAGTATTATTTAAATAGAAATATACTTTACCATTATATAAAACATCATGGTTAGGGTTATCATCAACAACAACCTCTTTTTCATCTTCTTGGTTAAGACTGTGATAAGTTCCAAAAATAGCTGCTGGAAGAAAAATTGCTAATAAAACTATAATTGTTATTAATGTTTTTTTATCTTGCATATCATTACCCCAAATTAATTTCTACTACTTCATTTTTACCATTAAATGTATATGTTAATACTAAAACATTACCATTTAAACCGTATTTAATTTCTTTTGCACAATCTTTGCCATCAATTTTAATATTTAAATCTTTAGCTAAATTAACTTTACTATCTTTAAAATTATATACACCAATATTATTATCTTTATCAACTGAAATATAATAATTTTCTTCTAAAGCAATATATTTATATTCAGAACTCATAATTGTGCCATCTAGCTTATAAATAAGGTAATTATCTTTAGATTTAACTAAGATATAATCTCCTTTATAATCTACAATTTCGTTGGTAGTTGTAATTTTAGACGTTATTTCTTCCCCATTTGTTTTATATAGATGGTATGTTCCATCACTTCTTTTCATAACAATATTATTGTCTAACATGTATACTTCGCTATTTGTAGCATTATCATCACTCTTAAAGCCAATCACACCAGAAACAGAAGTTGAACCAATATTAATTAAGCCATAAGAATCGCTCGTATTTTTAGCTAAAACAATAGTTCCTGCTGATTCAACAAAATTAATTTTTTGTTCATTTTGATAAAATCCGGTATCAACTTCTTTATATGTAGCTAATTTTTTATTATCTTCTAAATCATATAAAATAATATTATCATTAGCTCCTGGAGCAGATGTATCAGCAATAAAGACAAATCTTTTATTAAATATTGGTAAGTAACCCAATGCGGGACTAGTAGTATTTTTGAATATATTACTTTCTTTAGCAATAAAACAGTTTGTTAAGTCAGTAGTTGATGCATCAATGCTATTAGCATAATTACAAGCATATGAACCTATTGCTTCAGTTTTTTCGGCATCAGCATAGAAATATAATTTGCCTTGGAAATAACTATAAAACTCTTGATTTTTACTAAATTCACCTTCATTTAAATTGACATCATAGTATTCCTCATCATATTCTATACGTAATGTTTTGCCATTTATATAAGCATCAAATGCTTCTTTTTTACCCGTTTGAACTAAATCTTCGTTAAATACTAATTCGGTATTATAGTCGTTACTGCTTATTCTTATTCCTTCCATAGTCATTGGATCAGCATCTTTATCAAAAACATACAATCTTCTATTTTTAGCAGTAATAATATAAGAATCTACAAAACGAATATAATCATATTCTTCTTCACTAAGTCTTACACCTTGATAGCTATAAATATAGTATGATCCATCAATTTTAACACTTATATTAGTACTATCAAAATTTTTAATTTCGCCAGGAATATTTTTACTAATTTGGTCTCCTTCTAAATCAATTAAAACATAGTTATTATTATTTGCACCTACTAAAGCTGTGCTTTCTAAAATATATCCTAAGTAATCATAATCAAAATCAATTAATGTATTTATTTCATCATCACTAAAACTTAAAACACCATAATTATCTTCTAAGTCTTTTACTATAACACTACTTTCATTTACTTCTTTTACTAAACTATATTCATCACTTACTTCTTTAGCTTTTATATCATATAGGAAAACATTACCATCTTCTTTTTCAGTATTATCGTAGATAAAGACAAAATTATTATTAATAATATCACTACGAAAATCTACAGGAACACTATTTTCATAAACACTTTTAGCTACATCAAATTCATCTTCGTTACTGTAATAAGCAACATAACAAAGTTCTTCATCTTTATTTGTACAATCGTATTCTCCTAATTCGTTTTTGTCTTCATCAATAAATATCAATTTACCATCTTCATAGCGATAATTATCTTTTTCTACTATTACTAATGGTTCTTCATTCTTTTTAGGTTCTTCTTTGTCCTTTTTAAAGATTAAAAACCACAATAATAAACTAATTATAATAAGAAGGACAACTACTCCACTTATGATAATAATTATCTTTTGTTTCTTACTTAACTGACTCCATTTACTTGGCCCCTTAGCTTTCTTTTCTTTTTTCTTTTTTTTCTTATCTTCCGTAGCAGTTACCTCAGGCATATCATATTGCGTATTAGTTATTTCTTCATTTTCATCAATTTCCACAATTTCATTTTTGTCCTTATTTTCCTCTTCATTCTTTTTTATTTCATTTAAGATATCATCTTCTAACATGATGTTACCTCCCTTTACTTTATTTACAAAAATATTGTAGCATATTTTTAAGTATTTTAAAAGAGCCTTATAGCTCTTTTGTAGTGTTATATTGCTTACAAGCTTTCTCTAATAATTTAAAATTACAACATCTACTTTTTATATTTGTCGGTAATTGACCATTAATATATAAATTATACAAATTCTTAGATTTATCTTTTACCCTATCTATATTACTATTTAACCATCTCAGTTGTTTTTGTAACAATATTAAGTACTTTTTCTCATTAATATCTTTAGGTTTCCTATTTAAGTTGGGCACAATATAATTATTTGGAGTTACTGGTATCATATTATTTAAATTTATAGCACCAAGTGTCCCGCTATCAATCCTTAAAAAATCTAAAGTGTTTTTCATAACTAAATGTTTAGGTTTAGGGCTATATAATGGTGCAAAATATTCTACATTAACCACATTAAATAAAATTCCAATAAATGGTCTAGTATCTTTCTTACCATAGTTATAAGTCACCCTAGAATCAAAAGTTCTTAAATGATTACAATAACGCTCATCAATAATTACTAATTTTAAGTTATTCATTTTATACGCCCCCATTTCTGATAAATGTATTGTATCATAAATGGGTATAAAACAAAAGACTGAAATATTACTTTCAGTCAACTTTTTTAGTCCCCGTTTATGGCTGGGTTCACCGCTTTATTAGTTTCCATTTAATGGCTGGATTCACCGCTTTATTAGTTCCCACTTTCGGCTGGGTTCACCGCTTTTTAACAACTACCAATTAGCAGTTATTACTATTATATGCATTATTTCTAATGCATATAAATCATATCATAACATCTTTATTATTTCAATAACTTTTAGTTATTTTG
>CALVVI010000049.1 GCA_944363815.1 uncultured Bacilli bacterium
GCCAACATCATAAGTTAAATCTCCGATATCCTTTATAATAGTAGATTCCATAAACCTCCTTTCATTTATATATACATTCCTAAAATTCTTATTTCCTTTTTTTTTTCATAAAAAAAAGAAGCTAATTAGCATTTAAATAAGCTAAAGCTTCATCAAAAGTTTTTACACTATGTATAAGAATATCCAAATCAAATTTCTCTTTAACTTCTAGTGCCTCTTCATAATTTTCCTCTGGGCATAAAAACATATCTGCATCACTCTTTACTGCTCCGAGAATTTTATATTTAACACCATCAATAGGGCCAACAATTCCATCAACAGTAATAGTGCCAGTCCCTACAATAGTTTTGCCATGCGTAATATCCTCATCTGTAATAGCATTATATATAGCTAAGCTAAGCATCAGTCCTCCACTAGAACCAGATTCACTAGATTTTGTTTCAACAGTTATACTAGGATCAGTAACATACTCATAAGTTGTTAAAAAGGATATACCCACTTTAAGGCCATCACTAGTTGCATATATCTCAGCTTGACACTCTTTTTTCTTACCATCACGATTAACTGTAATATTTACGATATCTCCCTCTTTTTTACTATTAACAATTTCTTTTAATTCAATGATATTTTCAACATCTATGCCATCAATCATTAAAAGTTCATCATACACTTTTAAATCAGTCTTAGCCTCTGGCGCAATATAAATTATATTATTAACTTCTCTTGTAACATCTATTTCTTTGTCGGCCTTTTGATATGCTAAAATAGTTGCATTATCAATAGATGATTGCATATATAATTTTTCTAACTCTAACATTTCAGTGACAGATTCATCATCTCTCGTTATTTCATTTCTACTTACCAAATCCCAATTAGGAATAACATAAGATAATAAAATCATTGGTAAAGTTCCTTTAACTAAAGATACGTAGCTCATATTTAAGGACCCTTCCGTAACATGTTCACCATCTACTTCAATCCGATCTTCCAAATTTACTATACCTCCAGGAGTATAAATAGCAAATGGCAATTCATAAAAAAACAAAAATATAATTATTGCCCAAACAATTAAAAACTTATAATTATCGACAATAAATTTCTTTATACCAACATATAATTTATTAAACAATTAAACCACCTTAATTAATTATAGCAAAAAAGGGGATTGTTATGAAAAAAAAGTTGCTCTATTTGACAATTCTTGTCCTAATTTTTCTAGTATTTAAAAACTATTCTATAGTTTTAAGTAGCAGTATTAAAGCAATAAATCTTTGGCTTTATAAAGTATTTCCTTATCTTTTTATCATGATTATTTTAAATGACACTCTAATTAATCTAAACTTTGAAAGCTTATTTAAAAATAAAAGTGTATATTGTTTAATAGCATCCCTTTTTAGTGGTAGTCCTACTTCCGCTATAATCATAGGCAATTTATATAAACAAAATAAATTTGATAAAAATACTGCCGAAACTACTCTTTTATTTACTTATTTTGCTAACCCGTTATTTTTATATACCATGTTAAATAGTATCTTTAATTCATTTAAAATAACTATTAAATTAATGTTTATTCACTATCTAAGTAACATAATTATTTATTTTTTATATCGAAAAAAAATAAGCAGCAGAATAAATAGCTCAAATAAAAGCACTTTTAACATTTCTTCATCAATAAAAAAAGCCATGAATACTACTATCATGGTTTTAGGAACAATCACCTTCTATTTAGTATTAAGTGATATCTTAAATTTAAATCTCTTGCTCCGAGGCCTAATTGAAATGACTCAAGGATTAAATGCCTTAATAACTAAACCTATTATTTTAAAAGAATTACTAGCTATGCTTTTTATCTCATTCGGAGGCCTATCTATTCACACTCAAGTAAAATGTATATTAGACGATTACAACTTAAATTACTCTAATTTTTTTAAAGGACGAGCACTCCAAACTATCATAGCTTTAATTTTAACAACTATTACCTAAACATCTTCTACTAACACCAGTATAATCACTAGAATTACCAATATAACTTATTGTAATATCATCTAAAGTATTATTGTTATTTATATCATTTCTTTCATTAAAACTATGAATTTCAATATTGATAATTAAAGTATAGATATTTGCATCTTTATTTAAAAACATATCAGCAACAGCTATATATATTTCACAATTTTCCATTGTCCAGCGTCGCATTTCTCCAACTGAATTAGTAAATCTAAATTCTGTAGCAGTAGCAGTAATATTAGCTCTAGATCCATCATTATATAAAAAATTAATTACTAATGTACTTCCATTACTTCCTTCGTCATTTATATCAATTAAAGTATGTTCATTTAAATCATTATTAACTGCTCTTAATATCTCTGCTCTATTAATTTGATTATCCTTAGCATAAGTACTATCAGTATCATCAGCATTTAATTCAATAAGCATTTTTATCATAAAAGACAACACTACAGCTATTAAAGCAATACTTATGATTACTTCTATTAAGGTAGTCCCTTTTTTATTCATCATTTCGCCACCTCAATTCTATAAGGATTACTAAATGTCCCATCACCTGTCGCTAAAGTTACACTACTATTCAAATAAAACACCGGCCTTACTTGAAAACTATTAGTTACTGGCCTACTTTGAATTCGACCTGCTGAATTAACGATAAAAAAGTCTCCAGTTGTACTATTAAGTCGTGATATTGTCCAAGTATTGCTACCATTTCTTAACCAATTTTTAGTTCCAACTACAACAGAATTATAGTATGTAGTATCAGTTGCATACGCATAATCTGATGCATACATAAGACCAATTTTAGCAGTAATTGAAATACTTAAATCCTGATTACTTCCAAGTTCATTATTATAAATAGCTATTGGATAATCATTAATACTACTAGCAGGAATACCATTAATATACCATGGTGTATCAGCAATATAATTTTGATAATCACCAAGAGTAGTTAAAAAGTCTTCATTTAAATAAGGATAAATATCCATATTTATATAATTATTTGTAGCATAACCTACTAAAGGCATAGTTGTAACACTCGTATTTTTGATTAATTTTATTTCATTATTAAATATTCCAATAATCCTATATAAATTATTTGCAGGACAACTAGTAGCATCACTCCCAAAACATACATAATTATTGGGATTGCTGCCAACAAAGCGATACGATCCATCATTAGCTCCCCCAGCTAAATTTGTTCCATGATAAACTAAACTTATGTCTTCTGCTCTATTAATCAAATATCTAGCAAATGTCGTATCAGAAATATCACTTTTAACTGCCTCCTTAACATTATTAAGAAGTAAACGATTATTAATAAGCTCATTAACAATAAAAAGTAAAAGTAATAAAAAAATTAAAAAGAACGAATAAACCATTGAAGTTGAAATAAAACCTTTTTTATTCATGGATACCTCCTAAATTTCTAAAGATACATAATAAGTATTACAATATGTATCAATTCCGGGAGTACATTTAACAGCATTACCATTACTAAATTTTTCAGAAAACTCCACTACTAAATAATAGTTATAATCAGTAGCATTCAACGTTCTTATGTAATCTCGCAAACTATAATTTAAATTTTCTGTAGAAAGTTTACATTTATCAGAATCATTACTAGAAAAATCGCAATTATTAATCATATCGACATCCATTAAAAGTATTTGATTAATATTAAAATTTGTATAAATATTTTCTAAAGAGGTATCAAACTCTTGAGTTCTTTGCTCATCTGTGAACATATTATCAAAAGAAGAACCAACTGTAACTATATAAGTATTATCAAAAGCATAATTTTTAATTTCTTCAATATTAGTATGTGCTTCTAAAAATTTACGAATATAATTTGCTTTATAAATATACGCTACATCATCATAATATAATCTTGTATTTTCATTTGCAATAATTGAACTATATGAATTATACAAATAAAGCAAAGAAGTAGTAAGTACAACTACCGTCACAATTGTTTCGATAAGTACAAATCCTTTTTTGTTCTTCTTCATTTTTATCATTCCCTACTTTAAAATAATACCAAATATACCTCTAAAAATCAATCATTATAATTTTTAACATATACTATTATAGGTGATTAAATGTATCCATGTGGTAAAAGACCTAATAGTGGTTTTACAGTATTAATTTTGTTTATTCTAGCTATTCTAATTTTTTATCAATTAATTATTACTTTAATATTGCCATTTCGCTGGAACATTTTTCTTTTAATATTAGAAACATTTCTTTTTTTCTTCTTTCTATGCCGAATTATTTTTCCTTAACTTTACTTCACAACTTTAAAAATAGTTGGAATACCTCTTGTTTTATGTTCTAATGCCGAATTAATAGGATCGTTTATAAGTTTTCCATCCTCAACCATAGCACTAGACGTTCCACCATCTAAATTAGCGGCATTAATTGCGCCATATCTTTCCATTATTTCCGCCAAGTCCCTAATGGATGCTCCTTTTGTTCTAAATTCATTGCTATCAACTACTAAAAATAAAACAATTCCATCTTTTCTTTGCCCAATAGCAGTTCTAGCAGCAACACCCCAACCGCCATTTCCTTTAATATCTGCCATTTTACCATTGACAATTAAAAATGGCCCCATAGTAACAGCATCGCGAACGCCAGCATCAATCGCTTCACTAGCTGTAGCATCCCGCATTAACACAAGCTGATTAGCTAAATTAAAGCCAATCAAACCTCCATTATTAGAAGCATACGCATCGTCTGTAATAATCTTCCCATCAGCAATAGTTACACCTAAAGGATTAGCTCCATTACTATTATAACCCGGATCATAAAATCCTCCGCCGTTAATTGCCAGTATTGCATTTTGCTGTTTAGCCATATCATAAATATATTGGCCGCCAACCCCGATATATTTACTAACCCCAACTCTTATTTTACTAGCATCATATATCGCCGCTAGATAAGCATCACAACCATTTACTTTAAATTCAATTATTTTATATAAATCATCTTCATCATGTTCTAATATTTCTCGTTCATATTCATTAGCATAAGAAGTTGTCTTATCAAAAGTAATAAGTGATGGATCAGTAGACATTCCATCATTACCTACATAATTTTGTCCTAAAACCTTGCTAATAGTTTCATCTGAATAAAACCATCTACAATAATGTTGATGATTCATTGTTGCCATTGCTGTTGTAATAAGCCATGTTCGAAAATTATCAATTGGGCCATATAAAATAAACAAAAAGCTTGAACATCCTAAAACATATAAACCAACTATTGCCGAAACAACAATTATCTTAGTCTTTTTAAATGCTCGCGAAAAGCGAAATCTAATTAACAAAAAAATACTATAAACTAAAAGTAATATTGCCAATATCAAAAAAGTTAAAGCAAATCTTTTAGCAATATTATTTACCAAATAATCACTATTGCACCCAATCACAAAAAAAGTTAAACTAGTAAATATTATAAATATACTTATCCATAGTAAAATTATCCCTTTTTTTCTTGTATTCATTTCCACCACCACTTATTCTTTTATTCTTTCATCTATATATTTTTTGACCATATCTATAGTCTTATCAAATTCAGCATAATTAACTAAAAACCACTTGACATCCATCTTATTATTAAACCAAGTATATTGTCTTTTAGCATAATGTCTACTATTTTTTTTTATTAATTCCTTAGTTTCTTCTAAAGTATATTCACCTCGCAAATAAGATATTACTTCTTTATATCCAATCGCTGAATTTAGTACCCGTGAATTAGGATATTTCTTAACTAAATTTGCAACTTCATCTACTAACCCCATGGCAAACATTTTATCTACCCTATTATTTATTATATCATATAAATTATCTCTATTGGTAGTTAAACCAACAAAAAAAACATTATCATACATTAACTTGGGTTCAACTACTTCTTTTGGATTTTTATTTAAAAAGCGAATAAGTCTTACGCGATTATTTTTAGAAATTTTAACATTTTTATCTTTTTTTAAAGCTAATTCATATAATTCCGCATTAGTTAAATCATCGTAAGTTTCATTAGATATATCTTCATAAAAACGATAATCCATTAAAGCTGCACACAAATAAAGTCCTGTCCCTCCACAAAATATAATATTTCTATCTTTATATTTAGCAATAATTTCTCTAGCATCCTTCTGATAATCACTAACTGTATAATTTTCCGATGGTTCTTTAAAATCTAACAAAAAATGTTTAACACCATCTTTTTCTTCTTCTGTAGCTTTAGCGCTACCAATATTTAATCCCTTATAAACTTGAACAGCATCAGCATTAATAATAATAGCGTTATAACGTTTAGCTAGTTCTACACTCATCTTTGTCTTACCCACACCAGTAGGTCCTACAATAGCAACAATCATACAACCACCTGACAATTATTATATCATACATTTTACTTAAATAAACAATAATGCTATAATAATTTTGGTGAAAAAAATGGAAGATGATGATTTTTTAAAACATAACAATATAATTATTGAAAATATTACTCCAAATGAAAAACAAGCTCGTCTTAAAATTACTGACAGTAGCTTAAATCCTTATGGCATAGTCCATGGTTTAATATTTGCTCTTGGAGATACTATAATGGGCCTTACCTGTAAAAATACAGGGAGAAAAGCTGTAACGCTAGATGCTAATATTAGTTTTTTAAAACCGGGCAAAGGCAAATTTCTAATTGCCAGTAGCATGGTTATTAAAATTGGTAAAACTACTAGTGTTTTAAGTGCTGAAATTGCTGATGATAACAATAATATTGTTGCAGTAATGCAAGCAACTTATTATTTTATAGATTGAGGCATTATGGAAAAAATTGGTATTATCTGTGAATATAATCCTTTCCATAATGGACACTTATATCACATCAAAAAAATCAAAGAGCTTTATCCTGAATCATTAATTATTCTTATTTTAAATGGTTATTTTTTAGAACGTGGAGAAATATCCATATTAACTAAAGAAGATAAGACTAAAATTGCTTTAGATAATAATATAGACATTGTTTTAGAGCTTCCCTTTATATTTGGTACCCAATCAGCTGATACTTTTGCTGAAATATCTTTAAAAATCCTTAATAATTTTAATATTGATAAGTTAATTTTTGGTAGTGAATGTAATGATAGTACAAAGCTTATTTCTTTAGCTAAAATGCAACTTGATCCGAGTTATCAAATAAATATAAAAACGTATTTAAAACAAGGTTTAAATTATCCAACAGCACTAGCTAAGTCATTAAATGCTGATTTTAACTTTTTACCCAATGATTTACTTGGCATTTCTTACGCAAAAGCCATAATCAAAAATAATTATCCAATTGATATAATAACTATTAAAAGGACCAATGATTATCACGATTTAAAAAGTAATGTCGAAATAGTTAGTGCTTCAAACATAAGAAATAAATTAAATGAAAATGAAAATATAACAAAGTATGTTCCTACTAACATTCCTAATAAGATAATAAATGTAAATAAAGAAAATTATTTTAAATTATTAAAATACAAAATAAACACTGATGACAATTTAAAGCACTATCTAGATGTTGATGAAGGTATCGAATATCGTTTACAAAAATATATAAATAGTTCTAATACTATTGAAGAATTTATATATAACATCAAAACTAAAAGATATACTTACAATAAATTAAATCGGATGTTTATACACATAATTACATCATTAAAAAAAGAATATAACACTAATATATCTTACATTAAAATATTAGGTTTTAATAAAAAAGGCCAAAATTATTTAAATTCTTTTAAAGAATTTTCTATTCCTATAATTGTAGATAAGAATTCATTACAATATAAATATGAATTAACATCTAGTATTATCTATGATTTAATAAATAATACTAATACATATGAATTTGAAAAAAGAAATAAGCCAGTCATCAAAGACTAGCTTTTTATATTATAGAAAATTTTATTTATTAATGATTTATTTACCAATTATTCAACTAATTCTAATCGGATTTACAACTGTTCCGTTTCCGCTGGCATATGTTACAGCAGATTCGAGATAAAAGACTGGCCGCGCCGCACCGAAATTCGTAATCACATAGCTGTGGTGGACAAAGCCCGTCGTGCTCACATAGAACGAAAGGTCCGCACGACCCGAAGTGCGCGAAATAGTCCATTCCCATAACCCCATGTACATCCAATTGCTTGTTGCTGCTAATCGATAGTCTTGACCATCTTCACGATACATCACTGTTGTCCAATAACTTGGATCGGCGGCATAGCCATAATCACTTACATACATTAAGCCTATTTTTGCATGTTCGACATCAGCTGTTGCTGGATTTACTAATTCATTTTGATATCTTTGTTTTCCTACTGTTGTAATTAAATTTGTCCATGTATTTCCTCCAACTTGATAATCATGACTTGCTATCATATTTGCCCATTTACTATCTATGCCATTTAAATAATTAATATAATTGGTATTTAAATTTATTGTATTTAATCCACTTTCACTCCAGGTATTTGTTGACGTTTGATTATTCCAATGATATCTGTTTATTGTTGTGTGATTTCCTCGATATGTTGGATAACTACTTGCTGTAAATGCATTTGTATTATAATCTCCATCTGTTCCTAACATATTACTATTAGCATAATCATATTTGATTAGTTTTACCTCGTTATTAAATACGCCGATGATTCGGTATAGATTGTCATTTTCACATTCTGCTGAATCTGAGCCAAAACAAACAAAATTGTTGGGATTTGAACCACTATAACGGTATGAGTTATCTCCGGCTTCTTCGGCAGCATTAGTATATGTTCCTACTCCATCATGTAAGTATAATCCATTTGCTCCTTCTTCTCCTCGTTCATTATAAAGACTCGTTAT
>CALVVI010000050.1 GCA_944363815.1 uncultured Bacilli bacterium
TATTATCAATTATTATTGTCCTAGGAGAATGTGTAAACATTTATAGTTATCCTGAATATTCTGTATTAAGAAAAATAAGTTTATTTAATTTTATAGAAAATATTGAAAATTTTGTTTCTGCTGGGTGGTTTTTTGACATATTTATTGCTTTATCTATTTGTTCCTTAAAGTTTAAAGAATTAATAAATGTTAAAAGGAATATTATTCCTTTTGGGATAATATTTATATTACTCATTATTGTAAGTGAATATGTGGCTAATAACTTTTATAATTCCATGGCTATTTATAAAGTATTTCCGTGGATTATGTTAGGCTTTATTATTATTTTACTCTTATTATTAACTATTAAGACAATCATTAAGAAAAAAAGAGCTGTTAATTAAGCCCTTAAATCCAACGGGAAATGTAAATTACCCGAGTCGTGTATTCTTCATAATTATCAAATATTTTTAAAATAGATTTAATAATTTCTTTTAAGATATCTTTAGCATCTCGCTGAACTTTGATATTAAGAATTTGCTTTTGCATTTCTTTACGAAACATATAATCATCTATATATTTACTAATTACATGATCTAATTGTTTAACAGATTCAATATCTTCTGGATTATTAATATCTATTTTAAATATATATTTTTGATAAATAGCAATCAATTTATCACCAATCTTATCCTCTTCATAAGGAGTAAATTCAATTATTTTATAAAAATTAGGACAATATTTTAATATTTGTTTATTTCTATCCATATAATCACCTTACCATTAAGTAAATATTACTACAAATAAGGTGTTTTGTAAATAGCAAAATAGTGATATAATTGTGATAATAGAGGTGAGATATGGCAACACGTAAAAGATTAAAAAAACAAGTCTATTTTGTTTTCGCGGGATTAATATTAATTATTGGTTTAATAATATTTGGAATAAATAAATATAAAGAGTATCAATATCATCAAACTTATGAATATAAGTTATTAGAACACGGATATAACGAAGAAGAAGTAACAACAATACTTGATAACTTTAGTGATAATGAGCATTTGGATTATTTTTTAAGTAATGAGAAAAATAGCAATATTGTTAAACTCTTAAATGAAGAATATTATTTAGATAAATTCTTTTATGAGTATGTAGCATATTTAGAAGAAAATCCGGATTTAAGTACTGAAAGTATAGTTAGAAATATCAATGTTCATCTAGATAAAGATTTTTATGAAATTGAATATGAGACAAATGTCAGTTTAGATACTCAAATGCTTGTCAACAAATATTATTTACTTAGTGAAGATTATGTACCTGAAGATTTAGTAAGTGTTTCTCAAACATATTCTTGGGGGGAATTAGGTAGTCAAAAAGTACGAGAGGTTGCTTATAATGCATTTTTAGATATGTGGAATGCAGCAGAGCAAGAAGGATATTATTTAATGATTAATTCTTCATATAGGTCTTATCAAGATCAAGAAGCTGTCTACAACAATTATAAAAGTTCAAGCGGTCAAAAATATGCTGATAGTATTGCGGCAAGGCCAGGGTCTAGCGAACATCAAACTGGTCTAGCAATCGATATTTTTAGTAAAACTAATACTAACCGCAATAGTTTTACAGATAGCCCAGAAGCTAAATGGTTAGAAGATAATGCTCATAAATATGGTTTTATTTTAAGATATCCAGAAGATAAAGTAGATATTACAGGTTATAGTTATGAGTCATGGCATTTTCGCTATGTCGGAGAAGACATTGCAACATACATTTATGAACATGATATTACATTTGAGGAGTATTATGCTTACTTTTTAGAAAAATAGGGGCTGTTGAATAATTAGAATTTTTTGTTCTAAGCGTCTTTTTTTGTATTATTAGATTCCCCTATTTAAAAGGAAAAATAAAAGAAGGGATTGTTGTAAATTAGATTATTTTCTAATTATTCAACAGCCCCTATTTTTGACAATTTGGACAATAATAAGTACTTCGACCGCCGACTTTAATTTTAACTATTGGGGTGTTACAGATTTGACAATGTTCCCCTTCTTTTTTATGAACCATTAAAAACTGTTGAAAACGGCCAGTTACACCTAAAGATGAAGTATAACTTTTAATAGTTGTTCCCCCATATTTTATAGCTTCCGCAATAATCTTTTTAGCAGAATCCTTGATATTTTCACAATCTGACAAGGTAATATCTTTCCCCTTTTTTAAAGGATTAATGTGGGATGCAAAAAGCACTTCATCAGCATAAATATTTCCAAGGCCAGAAATAATACTTTGGTCAAGTAAAATTGTTTTTACGGGAATATTTTTGGAATGAATTTTATTATATAAATACTTTGAAGTTAACTTATCACTAATTGGTTCAATACCTTGCTTAGTTATTTCTGGAGTTTTAAATAATTCTTCTTTTTTTATTAATTTCATTCTACCAAATTTACGGGTATCATGATATCTTAAGTCAGTATTATCACTAAATGTAATAATTATATGCTCATGTTTGTTTATCTCTTCATCATGTTTTTTAACAAAGAATTTACCTTCCATTCGCAAGTGACTCAAAAGATAATGACTACCTAAATCGAAGATTAACCATTTACCAATTCTTTTAATATCAATAAATTTTTGGCCAGGAAGTATTTTTTTGAATTCATCTACATTACTTTCAATCATCTTAGGGTATATTATATTAACTTTTTTTATTGTTTTATTTAATATCATATTTTTTAAAGTATTTCTAACAGTTTCTACTTCTGCTATTTCTGGCATAATATCACTTCCTTTTATTTTGCCTCATACCAATTAATACCAGTATCTATTTCGACTTTTAAAGGTACATCTAATGCATACACATTTTCCATTTCTTCTTTAATTATTTTTTTAACTAATTCTAGTTCGCTTTTTTTAACATCGACAATTATTTCATCATGAACTTGCAAAAGAATTTTACTAGTTATTCCTTCTTTTTGAAAACGATTATAGACTTTAATCATAGCCAACTTCATTATATCTGCACTAGTACCTTGAATGGGTGTATTCATAGCCATACGTTCCCCAGTACTTTTTATTATGTAATTAGGATTATTAATTTCATCAATTACTCTTTTGCGTCCAAATAAAGTTTTAACATAGCCATTTTCATGCGCAAAAGCAACAATATCTTCAGTATATTTTTTTACTTCAGGATATAATTCAAAATATTTTTTAATAAAATCATCAGCATCCTTTTTAGATATGTGAAGGTTTTCTCCCAAACCAAAGCCACTAATACCATAAACAATGCCAAAAATTACCGCTTTGGCAGTCCGACGCATTGTTTTAGTTACTGTAGATGTTGGAATACCATAAATGTCACTAGCAACTTTAGTATGAATATCTAAATCATTTTGAAAAGCTTCAATTAACCCTTGGGACTTGGATATATGTGCCAAAATGCGAAGTTCAATTTGCGAATAATCAGCACTTAGAAGCAAATCATTAGTTGGAACAAAAGCTTTACGAATATTTCGGCCTAGCTCTTCCCTAACAGGAATATTTTGTAAATTTGGATCAACTGATGAAAGACGACCGGTTCTAGTTAATGTTTGCTTATAAATAGTATGAATTTTTCCATCCGTTAAAATATAATTGCTTAAGCCAGCTACATAGGTATTATTTAATTTAGTAAGTGCACGATAATCGAGAATTTTTTCTGCAATAGGATGATCTTGAGCTAGCTTTTCTAATACTTTAACATCGGTTTTATAACCAGTTTTATTCTTTTTGCCCTTGGCAAGCTCCAATTTATCAAACAAGATTTCTCCAAGTTGTTTAGGACTATTGATATTAAATTCCATACCTGCTAAATTATAGATTTTTCGCTCTAAAAGTTCAATCTTAACTTCTATTTCGGAACCAATAGTATCTAAAACTTCTCTTTCTACTTTAATTCCTGTCATTTCCATGTCAGCTAAAACTTTAACTAAAGGCATTTCAATACTGGCAAATAATTTATAATCGTCTTCTTTTTTCATCTTACTTTTAAATTCCGGAGCAATATTATATAAAAAGATAGCTTTTTTAACAATTTCTTTAACATCAGCAAAATTATTCTTCTTTAAATTAGTAAAAAACTCAATATTACTATCAAATTGATTAGCTAAATATGCTATATCATCTTTACCACTATACCCCAGAACATAAGCGGCAATCATGCAATCAAATATACCATTAATAAATGTTTTAGTATCACAAACAACTTTTTTTAAATCATAAGTTATAATATCTTTATTTTTAACTACTTCAATTGCTTTTTTAACTAATTCTTTAGGTACATAATAATTATTTGTTCCATCAGTAATGCTCATACCCACTATATTGGCAATATGATAATTTTCATCATCTACCTCTAAGTATAAAGCAATTTTATCATTTAATATTAAATCATTTACGGAAGTAATTATTTTATAAGATATTTCTTCTTCCTTTTTAGGAATAACACTCGTCTTAAGCAAAGAGAAAAATTCTAATTCTTGATATTTTTCCTTTAACTTTGTATCATCTTCCAAGTTAAATTTCAAATCTTCAAGGGTAATATTTAAAGGGACTTCCCGGTAGATAGTAGCTATTTTCTGACTCATATAAGCATTATCTTTACCAAGTTCTAATTTTTCTTTAACTTTACCGGAAATATTATCTAAATTTGCATAGATATTATCAAGAGTTTTATATTCTTGCAAAAGCTTTAAAGCTGTTTTTTCCCCAATACCTTTTACACCAGGTATGTTATCTGATGCATCACCCATTAAAGCTTTTAAATCAATTATTCTAATCGGTTCAATTTGGTAATCTTGAACAAATGTCTCATAATTATATCGAATAAAACCGGTTTGTTTTAATAATTTCACTTCTGTTTCAGCACTAATTAATTGTAATAAATCCTTATCACTGGAAACAATAACTGAAGCAAAATCAGGATCGGTTTCGGTCATTTTAGAAATTGTCCCAATAATATCATCAGCTTCATAAGGGGCAAGTTCAAAATGTTTAATATTCATAGCATCTAGAATCTCCCGAGCTATGGGCATTTGAATTTTTAACTCTTCCGGAGTTTGCACCCGACCTTCCTTATAGAAATCAAATTCTTCTTTACGAAAGTTTTTACCAATATCAAATGCTACTGCCATATATTCAGGGTTTTCTTCAGCAATTATTTTATTGAGCATTGAAACAAAGCCAAATAATGCATTAGTTGGAAGTCCTTTCGAATTTTTCATCATATTACCATTATAAGCAGTAGCATAATAACTTCTAAACATTAAATTATTTCCATCAACTAAAATCAATTTTTTTACCATATAAATTCTCCATTCTTTATATAGTATATCACATATTTTTAGTTAACTTAATCTTTTTCTAGTCATATTACTTTTTGCTTCAAATAAACAATAATTTTGATAAATAGACAAGATTTTACATAGATATTTTATTCCTCTTTGAGTATATTTCAATACTTCATTATTATTAAGACCAAATATTTTCGATAATTGGTGCAAAGAATAGATATTGCCATCATATAAGCCAAGACGTAGCTCTGTAATAAATTGATATTTTAAAGGGATTGCCTCAATAAATTCTTTTGAATTAGGATTATTAACAATGAGTTCTTGGGCCATTTTTAAATCTATATCGGTTTCCATTTCTTCTTGGGTCCGATAAATATCAAGTTTTTTGCGAAAATTACTGAGTGTACTCATCCTTCTTTGTTTATCAAAATAGTCTAATTTATCAACACCCATCTCTGCTTCCATATAGCCTTCGCCATATAGTATTTCAAATAATTGATGATATAAAGCATTTTTATCGGCACTTTTATAAAGGTATGCTATCTCTTCATCAGTCGCATTTAAATAATCCTTTAAATATTTGGCTTTTAGGTTATCTGTATATTTTGGATTAAGCAATTCTTGTAAATGGCAAATAATATCTTTTATTTTTGTAAATTCGTCTTGGTCATAACATTTCTTTTTTAAATTATAACCAAAGCAAGAATATAGCACTTCTTGTTCCTCATTTGATAATAAACCAATCTTTTCTAAAACGGTAGGGACATCACCATCAATTAAAGCCCAAAATTCAAGATAAACATTAGTCATACTTTTTGCTAAGCGTAAATTTTCAGGACTTCTAATGGCATCTTTTATTTTTCTTAAGGCATTCATTTTAATTTCTATTAATTCATCACGTGATATTTGTAAAATTGCAGAAATTCTTGTAATTTTACTAGCTTTAGAATATAACATGCTTGGATTTTCTTGATCTTGTATGCCATAACTCATTCTAATAATTAACTCTTCTAATTTAGTTAATTTGTTTGTTAAAACCCACTTAACATGGGAAATGGTATCAATTCTATCTATATATTCATCTAAATAATCATCTACTAATTCATCACTTATGGCATCAAGTGATGTACTGGTTACTTTATTTAAATGTTTTTCTATAGAATTTTCGCTCATATTTAACTCTTTAACTAAATTTTCAACGTTTAAATTATTTAAATTATCACCAAGCTTAGTTTGTAATCTTTTTATTCTCTTTAAATCGGAATTGAATTTTATAGGAAACCTAATTGTACTATCCAAATTAGGAATATTTACTAATAACGCATTATTTACTCTATATGTAACATAAGAAATAAACGGTACAACATTAGGATACTTATAACATTTAATAGCTTTAAATAAGGCAATACTTCCCTCTTGAAACAATTCATCAAATTGTTGATCATTTTTACTATACTTTTTAGCTAAATTTATTACTAAATAGATATTTCCAATAAATATTTTTTCCCGAAAAGTCGCTTCATCTTTACATCCATCTTTAATACTTTGTAATATTTCTATATTTTCTTCCTCACTTAATTTTGGTAATAAATCAGCATTTTTTATCGTATCTAATTCTATAATCTTCTCTTCTTGTTTTAAACTCATAATATTTCCCCCTTTAATTAGCTATATATTTTAACATAAAAATAACATTTTGAAAATAAAATTTATTAGCGAGGTAAAAATATGTTGTTAAATTTATTAAATATTATTAAGGATATGCTATTTTTTACGGGAAGTTATTCGAATAGTATATTTCCTGATCCTTTAAGTATGGAAGAGGAAGAAGAAGAAATAAAAAAGATGCTTGCTGGTGATAAAAGGGCCCGCAATAAGCTTATAGAACACAATTTAAGATTGGTTGCTCATATTGTCAAAAAATTTGATTCCAAAGATAATACTGATGACTTAATAAGTATTGGGACTATTGGGCTTATCAAAGGAATAGATTCCTATAAAAACAACAAACAAACAAGAATTACCACCTATGCAGCAAGATGTATCCAAAATGAATTATTAATGTATTTTCGAAGTAATAAAAAAAATGGTATAACTGTTTCTTTGAATGATGCTATTGGTTATGACAAGGAAGGAAACGAAATAAATTTAATCGATGTAATAAAAGATAATCAAAAGGATCTTTTTGAAGAATTGGAAATTAAAGATAATGTTGTTCTTCTAAATAACTACTTAAGGAAACTAAATGAAAGAGAAAAAGAAATTATTATAAAAAGATATGGCTTATTTAATACAAAAGAAATGACTCAAAAAGAAATAGCAAAAGAATTGAAAATATCTAGAAGTTATGTATCAAGGATTGAAAAAAGAGCACTTACTAAAATGCTCACTGAATTTATAAAGAATAAAAATATTAGTTAGGAATTGTTTATGCACTTAAGCGAATCGGATTTGTAATAGTTCCATTTCCGCTGGCATAATTCACGCTAGATGAAAGATAAAAGACTGGCCGCGCCGCAGGGAAAGTCGCACTCACAAAGTTGTGGCCGACAACGCCCGTCGCGTCCACACGGAACGACAGGTCCGTAAAACCCGAATAGCGCGAAAGTGTCCATTCGAAAAGCCCCATGTACATCCAATTGCTTGTTGTTGCTAATCGATAGTCTTGACCATCTTCACGATACATCACTGTTGTCCAATAACTTGGATCGGCGGCATAGCCATAATCACTTACATACATTAAGCCTATTTTGGCATGTTCGACATCAGCTGTTGCGGGATTTACTAATTCATTTTCATATTTTTGGTTTCCTACTGTAGTGATTAAATTTGCCCACGTATTTCCTCCGACTTGATATTCATGTTCTGCTATCATATTTGCCCATTTACTATCTATTCCATTTAAATAATTGATATAATTGGTATTTAAATTTACTGTATTTAATCCACTTTCACTCCAGGTATTGGTATTATTCTTATTCCATGTATATCTATTTATTGTTGTTAAATTTCCCCGATATGTTGGATAGCTACTTGCTGTAAATGTATTTGCGTTGTAATCCCCATCTGTCCCTAACATATTACTATTGGCATAATCATATTTGATTAGTTTTACCTCGTTATTAAATACGCCGATGATTCGGTATAGATTGTCATTTTCACATTCTGCTGAATCTGAGCCAAAACAAACAAAATTGTTGGGATTTGAACCACTATAACGGTATGAGTTATCTCCGGCTTCTTCGGTGGCATTAGTATATGTTCCTACTCCATCATGTAAGTATAATCCATTTGCTCCTTCTTCTCCTCTTTC
>CALVVI010000051.1 GCA_944363815.1 uncultured Bacilli bacterium
CCTGTTGATCCTGTTGGACCGGTTGGACCTGTAATACCAGTTGCTCCAGTTGCACCTATTGGTAATACTAAATTTAAAACTAAATTTGGTGATACTCCAGTTATTGTAGCAGATGCAGTTGCTCCTGATGAAACAGTACCTATGGTTAAGTTAATGCTCGGTCCGGTTGGGCCTGTTGGACCTGTCGCTCCGCTTGCACCTGTTGGTCCCGTAGCTCCGGTTGTTCCTGCTGGCCCCGTAGGTCCAGTTGGGCCTGTTGATCCTGCTAATCCAGTACCAGCTGGGCCTGTTGGACCGGTGGCTCCGGTTGCTCCAGTTGGACCAGTGGCACCAGTTGTTCCTGTTAATCCTTGAGGTCCGGTTGGGCCAGTTGGGCCGGTAGGTCCCGTCGCTCCTGTCGCACCGGCGGGAATTGCAAATCTTAAAACAGCATTTTCATTTGTTCCCACATTGGTAACTTCAGCTTGAGTTCCCGGAGCGGTTGTTACAGTTACACCAGCAGTTATAGTTGCTGGACCAGCTGGGCCTGTTGGACCTGTTGGGCCAAAGCAACAACAACATTGCTGATCTAAGCCAGAACATTGAACTTTTTTGATGGCTCTTTCATAATTGTTCAATTTAAAAACCTCCTTTCTATATAAGATATGCAACAAAGTTATTATTAGAAATGATAATTATCTATTTACTAATGTGACTAAATTGTAATGTAAAAATGTTTAAAAAAAATACTTAATAGTTTATAATAGAAGTACAAGCAACTAAATAGAATATATTTTTAAAGAGGCTAATCATGAAAAAAGATATATATGAAAAATACAAATTTTTTTGTAATCAATATAAACTTACCGGTTATAACATAAAAAAATTGTGGGTAATAATTCGCCCAATTTGTTATCATAAAGAATTTATCAAAAGAATGTATGATCCTTATTGGCATCATGATTGTAAAACAGTTGGTGAACACATTATCTGTGATGCTATAGTTACTTATCGCCTTATAACTAAATTAAAAAAAAGAAACAAAAAATTTAATTTTATCAATTTAAAAGCAGCTGTATACATCGCAATGTTTCATGATTTATATGAAGAACCATGGCAAAACAATTTGAAATTTAAAGAGAAAAAATTTAAAAATCAACATGCTTTTATTCATCCAATAGAATCTGCAGTAAATGCAATAACATGGTTTCCTAAAATATTTGAAGATGAACACGACGCATTAATTATCATCGATGGTATAATACATCATATGTTTCCATTGCCAGTTAGGGCAATTGATGGAACTAGTCTGGAATTGAACAATCAAAATCAATATGAAAAATTGCCAAGCGAATACAAAAAAATTATGGTTTCCTCAACATTAATCGGTAAAATTGGGGCATATTCTTTACGAAAGTCATTTTATTTAGAAGGCAGACTTATGTCTAAAGCTGATAAAATTGTAGCTATGCGAAAAGATATTCACAGCTTAGAAGGATATTTAGCTTTACTTACTGGCAAAAACAAAAAATTAAAAGACAAGGAGGGATAATATGAATTATTTAGCAATAATAAAGATTGCTTTGATAACATTTCCATTTATTGCTTTTTTAATTACTTTACCATATATTTTAAAAGAATATCATAAATATGGCTCGGTCTATTGGTATAGAGCTTTGATTGTTTATTCTTTTGTCCTTTATTTACTAACAGCTTATTTCTTAGTTATTTTACCTTTGCCGTCTCGAGAAGAAGTAATGGCTTTAACAACACCAACAACTCAATTAATTCCTTTTAATTTTATAACTGACTTTGTTAATAATAGCGGATTTGTAATAAATAAATTTTCTTCTTATATAACAGCATTAAAAAGTAATGAATTTATTGTTCCTGCATTTAATATTATTCTTACTATTCCTTTTGGGGCATATCTACATTACTATTTTAAGTTTAGTTTCAAAAAAACTATTTTATTTTCCTTTTTATTGAGTCTATTTTTTGAAATAACACAATTAACAGGATTATATTTTATTTATCCTAGAGGATATAGATTATTTGACGTCGATGATCTAATTCTTAATACTTGTGGAGGGTTAATTGGATACTTTGTAGGTACACTTTTGCTTAAATTCTTGCCAGACAGAGAAAATATAGATGACATATCAAAAGCTTTGGGAAGAAAAGTTTCTATTGTGCGAAGAAGTTTAGCTTATTCTTTGGATTGGTTTATCGCTACATTTATTTTTATTATTTTATATTTTTTATTTAACTTTCCAGCTTTTCCTTATTATTTAATATTCGTTGGAGCTTATTTTATTCTTTTACCATATTTTTTTAATGGTCAAACTTTAGGCTGCAAGTTTTTAAAAATTAAAATAATTTCAACCAAAAGCGAAAAGTTGTCATTATTGCAAATAATTTTAAGAACTGCTTTATTTTATTTTGGATATGTTGGAGTACCTGTAATCCTTTTAATGTTTTGTTCAAATATTATATCGTATCTAAGTAATACAATTTTAGTATATTCTGTATTACTTGTGTTATTGTTGATATTTATTTATTATGTTGTTTGCTTTTTTAGGTTAGCTATTAGCAAGAAAATATTTTATGAAAAATGGAGTAAAACTAGAATGGTTAGTACTACTGCTGAAATTGAAATAAAAAACTATGATGAAAACAAGAAAAAAGATTGAAAAATAAATGATACAATATTAAAGTAAAGTAGCAATAATATTTTACAGAAGGGAGAATTTGTGAAACAAGAAAGGAACTATTCAGTGGAGTTTTGGAGATTTTTCTTATGTATTACATTTATGTTAATACATGTATTTATGATTTATCCAGTAATGTATTGGCATATTCCGCCTTATATGATTGGGGATAAGATTCCTTGCTCTGGAGCAATGGATATTATCATAATTTTTTATATTGTAAGTGGATATTTCTTAATGTCTTCTTATAAGAAAAACAAAGAAAAAAGGAAGCATAAAAAAATCGTCAAAATGACGGTTTTTTATATTTTACTTACTTGATATAATTCAACATCAACATTTGTTTCTTGGCCAAATAGATCGATAATAATATTTAAACGATTATTTTCAATATCAATGTTATCAACTTTACCACTCATGCCATTAAATGGTCCGTCGATAATATTTACTGTATCACCGACTTTAAGGTCTTGTTCAATATTTACTCTACTCATACCCATGTTAGCAAGGATTCTATCGATTTCTTGTGGTAATAATGGAGTTGGTTTAGCTCCTTTTCCGGAAGAACCGATAAATCCAGTTACTCCTGGAGTATTTCTTACGATATACCATGCTTCATCAGTCATAATCATTTCAACTAAAACATAACCTGGAAACATTTTCTTTACTTTTTCTTTTTTAACACCATCTTTTACTTCTACTTCAGTAGTTTCAGGAATGATAACTCGAAAAATGTAATCTTGCATTCCCATCGATTCAGTTCTAGCTTCTAGTTTTTCTTTTACTTTACTTTCATGACCAGAGTAAGTATTTACTACGTACCATTGTTTTTCCATTATCCAACCCATCCTTTAATAATTGACATAATTAAATTTAATAGCATGAATATACCACACAAAATTGCACAAAATACAATAGTTGAAATTGTATATTTTAAAACTTCTTTAGCTCTTGGCCATTTGACCAACTTCATTTCTTTGCGAACTTGTTTAAAATAGCCTTCTTGCGGTTTTTTGGCTTCCTTTTTTTTAGTGCTTTTCTTCGTTTGTTTTTTTGTCTTATCCTCTTTTTTAACTACTTTCTTTTTTTCTTTTGTCACGTTTAAAAACCTCCATTTAAAAAAACACTTTCGTGTCCAATAGTAATATACCATAAACACTAAAATAATTCAATAAAAATTCACGATAATTTTATTAATTTGAGTTTGTTTTTTATTCTTTGAATTGCATTATCAATTTGTTTGGGATTTTTTCCTAACAATTTAGCTATCTGGCGATAATTTAAATTTTGCAGCAACAATAAATACACTTCGTATTCAAATATAGATAAGTTTTTTTGAGCTTTTTGAGTTAAATATTTTATTTCGTCCTGATTGGAAATACAGTAATCTGGATTATTTTTGTAATCTAAAATAAAATTAAGAAATTCTTGATTACTGTAAACAAAGTCTAGTGACAAAGCTTTGTTTATACATTGTTCCTTTTTACTGCTATACTTTTTTATGTATTTATTAATACTATTATTTATTACGACTGTTAAATATGTTGCAAAAGTTGCATTTTGATTTTGATTATAAAAATTAATTGCGTCATTTAAAGCCGTAAGAGAAATGCTGTACATATCTTTAGTATCAATGTTCAGTTTTTTTATTTTGGGATATTTCTTATAAATAAGCATATTAATGATTTTAGCATATTTTTTATATAAAAGTTCTTTAGCAATTTCATTTTCTTCTTGAGCTAAATATATTAATTCATAATCATTCATCAGCATTTTCCATTTGATAAATAAGTATTCCTGCTGCTACTGAAGCATTTAAACTTTCGACATTTTTATTAATAGGAATGGATATCAAAAAGTCACTATTATCTTTAACAATTTTGCTAATGCCTTTTCCTTCATTACCAATAACTAAAACTCTTTTCCCACTATAGTCAATTGTGCGATAATTTTCTCCGTGCATATCGGCGCTATAAATAAAATATCCTTGCTTTTTCAATTTATTAATAGCATCTAAGAGATTATTTACCATAATTATTTTAACATAATTAATAGTTCCAACACTAGTTTTCATAACAATATCGGTTACTTTTACAGAACGATCTTTTGGTATTATTATCGAGTTTACACCGACGGCAGCACAAGTTCTAATAATAGCGCCGAAATTATGTGGGTCTTCTAGATGATCTAATGCCACTATAAAATTTCCACTGGCATCACCTAAAGAATAATAATCATATTCATATACATCTATAATTACGCCTTGATGGTTTTCCTTAGTTAATTTGTTTAATAAATGATTATCAACTTTTTCATATTTTATTTTATTATTTTTACAATAATCAATTATTTCTGTACGAGAAGTCATAACCTTTTTAATTCTTTTTTTATCTAACTCTTTTAAAACATTTACTCCATAAGCTAACATATATACACCTCACTTTTTTATTATACTACAATATTTGTTCCTTTTTTGATGAATTTTGTCGAGTTTGTTAATAACCTTCAACTAAAAGGAAAATGTAATAGATTGCAAAGATAACAAGCATAATTATTGCTTCCTTTTTATCAATTGTTTTTTCACTTCTAGCAAATAAGAATAATAAAGCCGAAGATAAGAAAACAGCAATTATATCAACAAAGCCAAATCCTGTTAGTAAAACATCACCATAAATAATAACTGGTAAGCCTAAGACTATACAGATATTGAAAATATTTGTGCCAATAATATTACCAATAGCTATATCAAATTCTCCCTTTTTAGCACTAGTGACAGTCATAACCATTTCCGGAAGACTTGTTCCTATAACAATAGCAAACATGGTTATTAGTTTTTCGCTGATATGCAATCTAGTGGCAATTTCCGCAGCAGCAGAGACTATTAAATCACTACTATAAATGATTAAAATAATTGAAACAACAATAATTATTATAGCAAGAGCTGGATTATATTTTATTTTACTGACTTCTTCTTCAGAATAATTGCTTTTTTTAAATAGTAATTGGACTAAATAAATTACAAACAAACCAAATAACAATAACAATATTAAGCCATCTGATCTTGAAAAAGTGTCACTAGTTAAAGGGTTAAAAATACTATCGAGCATTAATACAGCAAATACTGAAGTTATAATTGCTAAGATTGGCAATTCTTTTTTGATGGTAGCGTGTTTTACCTTTATAGGACGAATAAAACTGGCTAAGCCAATTATCAAAAAAATGTTTACTACGCAACTGCCAACGACATTAGCAAAAGCTATTTCTCCATTTCCGGCGCTGACACTTTGAAAAGATATGGCTATTTCAGGGGCACAAGTTCCAAAGGCCGCGATAGTTAGAGCAATAAGCATCTTGGGAACTCGCAATTTTAAAGCAAGGGCTGAAGAAGCATCTATTAGAAAGTCAGAAGCTTTTATTATTATAACAAAACCAATTATTAATAAAAGTATTTGCATTGTACCACCATTTATTTAATTATACAATAAATAGTTAATAACAAACAAGAAAAAGAAACTTAATTTTTGTCAAGTTTCTTATAATTTATATTTGTAACTTTTTCTAAAAATATTTTTTTGTCAAAGCCTCCTCGTTTTTCTTTCTTATAATTAGCAATTTCTATGACATCATTCAAAGTGACATTTTCTAGTTTAGCTAAGTAAGAGATTATCTCAAGCATATCTGCTAGTTCTTCAACTCGGTCTTTACCGCTCGAATCTAGTACTTCCTGATATTCTTCAAATAGTTTTTTTTCTAATTCTTTTTTATATTCTGCTTCTGTTAAAATCCTAGTAATAGGATTCTCGTTATTATTTTTGATAATTTCAGGTATTTTATCCCGAACTAATTTATTATATGTTTTTTCCATACTACTCCTTACTATGTATTTTGTTTTATTAATCCCTTAGGTGTTAAAATATATAAATTATCAATTACTTCAGCAATATATTTTCTATCATGGGATATACTTATAATTGTTCCTTTAAATTCTTTTAGGACTTTTCTTATAACCGGATTGGATAATGGGCTTACATTTCTAGTAGGTTCATCTAATATTAAAACATTATATTTTTCTAGGACCAGCTTGATGAGAAATAGTTTAGCTTTGGTTCCATTACTTAAATCTTTAATTTTACTAGTCATCTCATCTCTAGTAAATTTCATGTTTCCTAAATACATGCGAGCTTTAGTAATATCATCTTTGTTGCCACTAGGGCAAAGAAAACTCAAAGCATAGTCATAATTGGCAAAAATATCATCATATGTTTGGGGCATGTAACCGACTTTAATATCTTCTCTATTTTTTAATTTTTCATAAATTAATTTTATTAAAGTCGACTTTCCTACTCCATTTTGACCAATAATACATAAATGGGTATTGCCAATTATATCCAGCTTAATATTTTCAGATAACAATTTATCTTGAATTGTTAATTTGGGAATATCTAAACTAATTATATTTTTTGTTTTAGGTATCGATACATCTTCGAAAAAGAAATTAATGTTTTCTTCAACATCAGGAATTTCTGTTATTTTTGTTTCATCCAATCTTTTTTCTTGAGACTTTAAAGTATGCATTTTCTTTTTTAAAACTTGGGCTCCATGAGGATCTTTTCTAGAAATTGTATTTTGTTGGTGTTCGACTTTTTGCATTATTTTTCTTAGCTTTTCTTGTTGCTTATTAAATGTTCTTTTTTCGAAATTAGCAATTTGAGTCTGCTTATCAATTTTTTTAAGCCTTTGGGTAACATAAGTATCGTAATCAATTTTTAATAAAGTATTTCGACAATCCTTTTTTTTCATAATTTGTTCTAAGTGTAAAATCATATTAGCAGTATTAGCTAATAAAGTCTCATCATGAGATACATACATAATTGGCTTGTCAATATTATTAATAAATTTTTCGAGCCATTCTAATGAATCAAGATCTAAATCATTAGTTGGTTCATCTAAAAATAAAATATCATATTCATTTATTAGCAATTTTAATAGACCAATCTTTACTTTTTCGCCACCCGACAAAGTTCCAATTTTTTGTTCTAAAACTTTATCGCTTAAATTAAGCAATTCCAAATGCTTGTATAAATTATTTGCTTTTTCGTAATAGTCATTATCATCTTTAAATAAAAAATCATGTACTTTTTTACTTAATTCATTTTCACTCATTGACTGAGCTAAATAACCAATTGTATTCCCTTTTAAATTTATGTTTCCTGTCACCTCAGCGTATTTGCAAATGCCCAGAATACCTTTTAATAAAGTTGATTTACCGTTTCCTTCTTCACCGATGATGGCTAGTTTATCACCCTTATTTAATGTTAGAGACAAATTTTTCACTAAATATCTATCTTGTATTTTAATACTTAAGTTACTTACTTCAAGCATATTTATGCTCCTTTATATCTTCATTATAGCATGCTTTTCAATAAATTTATAGTAGAATTTTTGGTCATAAAAAGATATAATAAGTTTATATGGTGTAAAAAGGAGATAAGCTATGACAAGAGAAGAATGTAAACAAAAAGTTAAAGATATTTTGATATACAAAAATCCTTATGGTATTTATCATCAACAAAATTTTAAAACATATGAGGCATATGGGGAAATGACTCCGATTAATTCAAGTATTATAAATGATATGCCCAATGCTAAAATTGTTCTAAGTGATAGTGTTTATGAGATGTTGTTAGCTATTCAAGAAGCTACTTTACAAACAAATCAAGAATTTTCTTTTTTCTTATATGGCCAAGAAATTGCTAACAATTTGATTGAATTTAATGAGTTTATTTCAATAAGTGATAATAGAAGTAGTGCTGAAGCTAGTTTTAATCAAACGATGGAATATGTTAACTTTTTTATAGATTTAATTTAGTAATAGCTGGCTACTTAAGGCATATAAAAACGAACTATTTCTAGTTCGACTAATT
>CALVVI010000052.1 GCA_944363815.1 uncultured Bacilli bacterium
ACCAACAAGACGAATATGAAGAGAATTTCAAAATAATGGGATGAGTTTACTCATTAAATGTGCTTTCAGCACCTAAATCAAGCCATGCAATTTATTGTATGGTAGTTGACACTTATTTTTAGATTATTCATAAATTATTAATGAAAGTACATGAAAGGGTGAAAGTTTATGAATAATCAAAATTCAAACAGCAATGGAAATTGCATTAATGAAATACTATGTGTCATTTTAGTATTACAAGAAAATGCATGTCCAGATAACTGTTTACAAACTTGCGATAGACCAGTGCTTGGAGGAGGAACTAATTGTATAGTATGTAATACAAGACCTGTAATGCTTTATACCTGCTGTGGAAATGGCGTTCCATGGAGCATGCCAATTACTAAAGATTCTACAGTAAGTTGTGCAGGATCTGATATTAGCACTACATGTTCAAATGTCTTTAGAGTAGAAAAAATTGAAGGTAACTGCTGTACATTTAGAGTTCTTGCTGATAATACTGATCCAACAAGTTTATATCCATATGTTGCTACTAATGTATTCTTCACAATGGATTGCAGCTGTCTTTGTAGTATAAGATGTCTATCAGACACATTTGTAGATTGCGTTTGCTAAATAGAGTAAAAACCACATTAGTGGTTTTTATTTTTGCATATTTTTGGTATAATTTTTCAGTGATGTATATGGAAAGTTTTGTTTATTATGAAATGCTTTTTGATATTTATCAAGGATTGTTAAATGAAAGTAATAAAGAAATATTTAAGTGGTATTATGAAGAAAATTTAACATTACAAGAAATAGCTGATAATCTAGGAGTTTCTAAAAGTTATATAGGAAAGGTAATAAAGGATACAGAGAAAAAACTTGATGAATTGGAAAGTAAATTGTTTATTTATACTAAAAGATGTAAGTTAGAATCTTTATTAAATATTAACGATATAGACAAAATAAAAGAAGATTTGAAAAAAATAATAAATTTTTATTAGAAGAATTCTTAATAAGAAATATGTTAGGTATTGAAATTTTATGAAACATAAAAATTGTTTGGAGAAATTAAATAATTTTATACAAAGACGTTAAAAAGTAATAATATTTTTTGATAGTCATAATAATTAGTAGGTGAAGTTAAGTGAAGAAATGTTTACTAATTATTATGGCTTTTTGTTTATTTGTAGGCAATGTTAAAGCTGAAGAAGATTATGCGCCGGGAGCTAAAAGTGCAATTTTAGTCGATTCGGCGACTGGAAAAGTGTTATTTGAAAAAAATGCTGATGAAGCATTAGCTCCAGCATCGATGACTAAACTTGGTAGTATGCTTATCATAATGGAAGCTATTGATAATGGCAGTTTAAGTTTGGATGATGAAGTAACTATTAGTGAGGAAGCCGCAAATATGGGAGGAAGTCAAGTGTTTTTGGAGGCTGGTGAAGTTTATAAAGTACATGATTTATTAAAAGGTGTAGCAATTGCTTCAGGAAATGATGCTGTTGTGGCTTTAGCAGAAAAAGTAGCTGGCTCACAAAATGAGTTTGTTGCCATGATGAATGAAAGATTTAAAGAAATTGGGGCTAAAAATACCAATTTTGTTAATGCTCATGGACTTGATGCAGAAGGACATTATTCAACAGCTAGGGATATGTCTATTATTGCTAGGGAACTTTTGAAACATGAAAAGATTTTGGAATATACGAGTATTTATGAAGAATATTTAGAAAAAAATGATGGAACAAAGACTTGGCTTGTCAATACTAATAAATTAGTTAGG
Organism: uncultured Bacilli bacterium; assembly: GCA_944363815.1. Classification (GTDB taxonomy): domain Bacteria; phylum Bacillota_I; class Bacilli_A; order RF39; family UBA660; genus Onthocola_B. Next base: position 1,766 of record CALVVI010000052.1, read on the forward strand.
TTTTATGATGGAGTAGACGGACTTAAGACTGGTTATACAACAACGGCAGGTTATTGCCTTACAGCAACGGCAAGTAAAGATAATTTTCGGCTTATTTCGGTAGTTATGGGAGAAGAGACTTCAGAAGCTAGAAGTAGTGATACAGTAAAAATGCTTAATTATGGCTTTAATACCTATAAAATAAATGTAATTAAAAAAAATGATGAAGTATTAGGAAAAGTAAGAGTTGATGGCGGGAAGCAAGATTATGCAGAAATAGTTTTACTTAAAGATGCAACAGAATTGCTTAAAAATACAGAAGAAGTAAGTGATTATAAATTTGAATTAAAAGTAGATAATATAAAGGCTCCAGTAAAGCCGGGAGATATTGTGGGTAGCGCTTTAATTATTGATAGTGATGGTAATATTATTGATGAAGTAGATGTAACAGTTAAAAATGCAATTAAAAAAGCAAGCATATTAGATTATTTGCTAAAAAATATTAAAATTTTAGGAGCTGGGAAAACAATTTTACAACAATAGTGATATAATATAACAAAGAGGTAGTAAAATGGAATTTTTTAAATTAGCAATAATTCATAATGAATTAAATGGGGGAGATGAAAAGGTAGAATTTGTTGGTTGTGATGTTGATTCACTTCATTCAGAGGTATTGCTTGATTATGCTAGTAAAAACTATAGTGAGTGCAAAATATTTCAAAAGTTAAATTATCGCCATAGTGCGGAATTGATAAGTTTCTTTTTCTTGAAACTTTTTGGAGATATAGTTTTTTTGAATACTTCTAGGGATGGTGATTTAACTGGTATTTTGTTGTTGCCAGATCAAATGCCGGAATTGCAAGTTAAATTGCTTAGAAAATTTTTGCAAAAGATTAGTAATTTTTCAATTTATTTACAAGCTGATTTAAATTTAGTTGATGGTTTGTTGGAAGGAACGGAAGTTTTTCCTATTGGCCGAGAAGAACCATTACAATTAGTTGAAAGATTTTGGCAATCTCGTGGTTTAAATACTAATTTGGAAAATGAAAAACCTAGAAAAATTTAAATGTTTTCTGGGTTTTTATATTATTAAGTGTTATAATATTGCATGAGGTGTTTCTATGGAAAATGTTACTCTTTTACCAGCTGATAGATATGTAATATTCAACAAAACTATTTTAACAGAATTTGATAAAGAAACACTTATAACTTTTTATGAACCAATTATTGGTCATTTGGCGGTTAGTTTATATTTAACTTTGTGGAATGATTTGGATGGAATAAAGCAGATTTCTCGAGAGCTTAATCATCATCATTTGATGAGCATTTTAAAATGTCCTTTGAATGCAATTAAAGAAGCGAGAGAAACTTTAGAAGCAGTATCTCTTGTGAAAACATATTTTAAAGGAGGAGATGTGAATAATTACATTTATGAATTGTATTCTCCGCTTTCACCTAATGAGTTTTTAACTCATCCAATATTAAATGTAGTTTTATATAATAATATTGGAGATGCCGAATTTAGTTATTTGAAAAAGAGATATCAAAAAGTAAAGATTGATACTAGAGATTATGTAGATATTTCTAAAAAATTAGATGAAGTATATGTAGCTCAATCGGATATTAAACTTTTTGAAGGAATTGAAAGAAGTCTAAATGATATTGAGTGCAATGATCAAGTAGATTTTGATTTAATAATATCTTCGATACCTAAAGGAATAATTAATGAAAGAGCTTTTAATAAAAAGACAAAAGAATTAATAAACCAATTAGCATTTATTTATAAAATAGATTCTTTAAAAATGGTAGAATTAATAAGAAGTGTTTTAAACGAATATGGTATGATTGATAAGACTGCTTTAAGACAAGTAGCAAGAAAGATGTACCAATTTAATAATGGTGCATTACCAACGTTAATTTATCGCAGTCAGCCGGAATATTTAAAAACACCATCTGGAGATAATTCGATGCGAGGAAAAATTATTAAAGTTTTTGAAAATATTAATCCCGTTGATTTTCTTAGAAATAAGTACCGAGGAGTAAAACCAACAAATGCCGATATTAAAATAATAGAGATGCTAATAATTGATTTGGAAATGTCTCCGGCGGTAGTTAATGTACTCCTTGATTATGTATTAAGAAAGAATAACAATAGATTGTCGCGAGCTTATATTGAAACGATTGCTGGACAATGGAAGCGTGCAGGTCTTAAAAATGCTAGTGAAGCAATGGATTTTGCAGAAAAGGAAAATAAAAAACTTAGCAAAAAATTTAATAAAAGTGAAGAGAGTAGTATTGAGCCGGTATGGTTTAATAAGGATAATCAAAAGGAAGAATTAACAAAAGAAGAACAAATGGAAGTAGAAAATTTATTTAAGGAGTTTAAATAATGGAAGCAATTAAAATGACTTTAAGTGAGAAAATAGAACAAGAATTGGAACGAGATTTACAAAAAGCAATGGAAGATAAAGATTTTAATTTGTTAGTTAAACGATTGAAAATAAGCAAGGACTTAGCTAAAAAAAATAATACTAGTTTGCAAGATACTTGTAGTGAACTTAAAAATTGTAGTAATTGTCAGGGCTTATTTATGTGTAAGAATCGAGTTTCAGGGCATGTGTTATATCCTAATGTTGATAATGATAGTATTAAATTTATTTATACTCCTTGCAAGTGGCAAAAAATGCAAGATAAAGCATTAAAAGAAAAAGAAGATAGTTTAAATGAAATAAAAATAGCTCGAATGAAAGATATCGATATTAATGATAAAAATAGATTAAAAGTAATTAAATGGTTAAAGGAATACTATGATAATTATGAGAAAGTTAATACTTTAAAAGGGCTTTATCTTCACGGTTCTTTTGGAAGTGGTAAGACATTTTTAATTGCAGCTTTGTTAAATGAATTGGAAGTTAAGAAAAATGCCCAGATAGAAATAGTTTATTTTCCGGAATTACTTCGTAATATGAAAGAAGATTTTAGTTTAGTTGAAGATAAATTGCGGTATTTACAAACTGTTGATATTTTGCTTTTAGATGATATTGGGGCAGAAAGTGTAACAGTTTGGGGAAGAGATGAGATTTTAGGAACTATTTTACAATATCGAATGAACAATAAACTTTCAACTTTTTTTACGTCTAATTTGACAATTGAAGAATTAGAAAAACATTTAGCTTTAACTAAAAATAGTGAAGATAAAGTTAAAGCGAGAAGAATAGTAGAAAGAATAAAACAACTTACTGATGATTTAGAACTGGTAAGTGTTAATAGAAGAAAATAATGTCGAAATACTTTCTTAAATAATAATTTTATGGTATTATTTTAATGTAAGGGTGTGATATTATGGAACCATTATTAAAAGAAGAAAAAGAAAAAATTGTTTTTAGAGAACCAACAAAAACAGTTAAAACAAGTGGTCTTAAAAGTTGTTTAACTAAGTCAGTTATTTTAACACTTATTTTAACTGTAGCCATTTTTTATTATTTTGGTAGAACTGCTTATGGGTTTTATTTGGGATTTAAATATTTTGATTTGCGTTACCAAGTTGTTGATACTACCACTATAGAAAAATGATTTTATATATTTGTTTAAATAATAATTTTAATTGATTACTTAGATAGATAGTTTTGTAAATACTATCTATTTTTTCTATGCTAGCTTTTGTTTTTAATAGATAACCATCTTTATAATATGTTATTAGTACTTTATTTCGACAGTAATATGCTTCAATTATTTTTTCTTCTAATAAATTTTCTTCTTCTTCAGAAATTATAGGTTGCCTTACTTTTGTTCTTTCAGCTATTAAAGTATTTATTACTTGTTTGCCATTTACAAGAGAATTGAATGGTTGCCATTTAATCATGCCTCGATCTTTATTCATGATGGCCTCCAATTTTAGTGTTTCTTTCAATAGCAGTTGAATCTGGTAAAAGACTTGATGCTTTTATAATACTATTTTTGCCAAATTTGTTTTTGATTTCATCAACTGTTTTATTTATTTCGTTTTCTTGTAAGATGTCACTATATTTTTCAAATAAGTTAAGTTGAACACCTTGCTTAGGTATTAATCCACCACAAGAAATACTCACTTTTCTAATTGGTAAATAGTCATAATAACGGTCAAAAATGATATTGCAATATTTAATTATTTCTTTATTGGAATCAGTTGGAGCTTCTAATTTTAAACTGTGATAAAAACCACTGTTAATTTCTTTCGAGTAACTAATACCAAAGCCAATTACAGTAGTTTGTTTTTTGTTGGCACGCAAACGGGCTGTTAATAATTCAACCATCTCAGATATTATAATCCGGATATTGGATTCATTATAGTCTTTAAATAATACTTGAGAATGACTGTAAGATTTGTCTTTTGCTTCAGTTTTAAAGTTGGTGATTCGACTGGTATCAATGCCGTTGGCATGATTCCAAAGTTCAGTACCCATAATACCAAATTTATCTTTTAATTTATGAGGGTCATATTTAGCCAAATCACCAATGCTATAAATATTTAAAATATTGAGATTTTTTTCCATTCTTTTACCAATACCCCACATTTTGGATAGGGGAGTAATTGGCCATAATTTATTTGGAATATCATCATAATTCCATTTAGCAATGCCATTTTTATATTTTTTGGCTTCAGTATCCATAGCGACTTTAGCTAATAGTAAATTAGGGCCAATACCACAGGTAGCGGTTAAGCCGGTTTTTTCTTGAATAGTTTTTAATATTTCTTCAGCTAATTCGTAGTCACTTTTTTTATATAATTTTAAATAATCAGTTACATCTAAGAAACATTCATCAATAGAATAGATATGTAGGTCTTCTTTAGCAACATAATCTAAGTAAATACTTACTATTTCTTTGCTTTTTTCAATATATAATTTCATTCTAGGAGGGACAATAGTGTATTTTATGTTTTTAGGTATTTCATAAAGTCTACTTCGGGAAGCAACGCCTTGGGATTTTAAATAAGGAGTAACTGCTAAAGTTATAGCGCCATTTCCTTGTTTTGGATTAGCAACTACTAAAGGAACTTTGAAAGGATCTAGTCCTCTTTCAATGCATTCGCAAGAGGCAAAGAAACTTTTTAAATCAATACACATAATATTTCTCTCTGGATATAAATTTGCCATAATTTTCCTCCGAACTTTTGTTCATGATTTAATTATAAAACAAATATATATTATTAGCAATTCCTATTTTTGGTATTATTACTAATAACTATTTTATATTCATGACCAACTAAAGCAAAACCAGTACCAAGTTCTAAAAACTTATCTTCTAATAAAGAGATAATGTATTTATGAATTGCTTTCTCATTTATTTCATTTTGATCTATATTACTTTTTAAAATAATAGGATCTTTAATCATATCTTTAATTGACAATGATGAATTCATATCACTAATTATTTCAATATTTTCTTTATCAGCATAGGATAATCTATCAAAAGATTTATTTTTTATTTCACGTCTTAAATCTCTGACTGATAGATTATCTAATATTACTCGGTTAATGTAGTAGTTGCGTTCGTTGGGGTTTTTAATTGGCAAAATAGTGTAATAATGTGACCAACTTAATTGTTGGGACAGCGTCCCAATAATTGGAAATGTGATGTATAATGTCCGCATTCTAGACAAATTAGTATAATCATATCCTCTGCCATATTTTAGACTTAACTTATATCCCCATTTTTTAATTAAACCATCCCCATACTTAGCTCGCTTTTTTCCGTCTTGAGCTTCAACTATAAGCCGGCCAATATTCCAATAGGTATATAAAGTCTCACTATTATCTTGTAAGGCACGTACTTTCTTATTAATTTCATTATTTTTAATTAGACTTTCAACTTGTTCATAATAATTCATTTTCCAAAAACTCCATTAAAATATTAAGTTAGCATATAGGTTGTAACATAAATATCTGGACTTGTTGTATATTCGATGACATATTTATTTTTCTTCTTAACAATTAGAATGCCAATTGTTTTATTTTGATTGTTATCTTTTATATTGCCTTCAACGTAGGAAACATAAAACTGTAACTGTCCTATATCTTGAGGCTTTACAGCTCTAGTTTTAACTTCAACAACAATATAAGAATTAAGTCTTATATTAAAGAATAATAAATCAATGTGATAGGTATTATTATTAATAACTATTTTATATTCATGACCAACTAAAGCAAAACCAGTACCAAGTTCTAAGAACTTATATTCTAATAAAGAGATAATATATTTATGAATTGCTTTCTCATTTATTTCTTTTGTATCTATATTACTTTTCAAAATAATAGGATCTTTAATCATATCTTCAATTGATAGGGTGGTAGTATTAGTATCACTAATTATTTCAATGTTTTCTTTATCAGCATAGGATAATCTATCAAAAGATTTATTTTTTATTTCGCGTCTTAAATCTCTGACTGATAGATTATCTAATATTACTCGGTTAATGTAGTAGTTTCTTTCATTCTCATTTTTAATCGGTAATATTAGCATATAATGAGTCCAACTCAATTTTGGAATCAGTGATTCCAAAATTGGAAAAGTTAAGTAAAATAAACGCATTTTAGAAAGATATGATGTATCATATTTCTTCCCATACTTTTCACTTAATTTATTTCCCCATTCTTTTATTAAGCTATCCCCATACTTGGCACGTTTTTTCCCGCCTTGAGCTTCAACTATTAGTTTGCCAACATTCCAGTAGGTTAGTAGGGTTTCACTATTATCTTGTAAGGCACGTACTTTCTTATTAACTTCATTATTTTTAATTAAATTTTCAACTTGTTCATAATA
>CALVVI010000053.1 GCA_944363815.1 uncultured Bacilli bacterium
AAAATAAAAGAAATAGCAAATTAAGTTTTGGTAAATATTTAAGTATATTCTTAATAATTGTAAGTGCCTTAGTTTTAGTATTAGTTTATTTTATTAATGTATTACCTTTAGAATATTTTATAGTATTAGTTATATTAGTTCTAATCACAGATTTATTTGCAATAATGCTTTTATTATCTAAAGGCAAAGCCCGTAATGCTATAGGTATTATTGTAACCATTATTCTCTTAATTGTTATGATTTTAGGTATAACTTATGAGCTAAATACCCTGGATTTTTTAAAACAATTTGGCTTTAATAGTTACAAAACAGAAAAATATAATGTTATAGTTTTACAAGACAGTGAATATGAAAGCTTAGATGATTTAAATGATTTATCTATTGCTCATTTAGATTTAGATACTCATCAAGGTTTAAATGATGCTGTTACTAAAATAAAAAATGAAATTGATTTTACTTCAACTATTGGTGAAGACATTAGTGATTTAACTAATATTCTTACTACTGATGAAGAACCAGCAATTATTTTAGAAGATGCTCAACTTAGTATTGTCGAAGAGGAAAGTCCTGAAGTTTATAACGAGCTACGAATTATCTATAGTGTAGAAGTGGAAATTGAAATAGCTGAGATTGGTGAAGCTGTCGATGTTACCAAGGATTCATTTAATATTTTAATTTCCGGAATAGATACATATGGTTCAATTACTAAAGTGTCACGGAGTGATGTAAATATATTAGTTACAGTAAATCCAAGTACTCATAATATATTACTTACTAGCATTCCTCGAGATTATTATGTATTAATCCCTGAGTTTAATGAATATGATAAGCTTACCCATGCTGGAATTTACGGTATTGAAACCTCAGTTAGCACAATTGAAAATTTGCTTGATACGAAAATTAATTATTATGTTAAAGTTAATTTTACTTCAGTAATTGATATAGTTGATGCAATCGGTGGCATAACCGTGAATTCAAGTTATGATTTTACTACCCCAGATGGTTATCACTTTACAAAAGGAACCAATGAATTAGATGGTGAAGAAGCCTTGTCATTTGCTAGAGAACGCAAGTCTTTTGCTGATGGAGACCGTGTTAGGGGCGAAAATCAAGAATTAATACTGACGGCAATAATTAATAAAGCGATGAGCGCAAGTATAATTACAGACTATGTTGCCTTATTAAATGCTTTAAGTGATAAATTTGTAACCAACATAACTGATGAAGAAATAACTGATTTTATTAAAAAACAAATTTCCGAAATGCCTTCTTGGACAATTAATTCTATTTCCTTAGATGGAACCGATGCTTATGATTATACATATAGTTATCAAAAACAAAAATTATATGTTATGAAACCTTATCAAGAATCGATTATAAATGCTCAAGAAAGAATAAATAGTACGCTATTAACTTAAAAAGTGTCAACTTGACACTCTTTTCTTTGCCACAAATTGTAAGCATTTGTCGAAGGTGTTTAAAATGAAATAAATATCCTCTATATTTAGTATGTAAGGTGATTACATGTTAAAAATGGACTTAGAATTTAATAAAGGAATTTTATTTGTAAGATTAAAAGGGAAATTACTTCGCAAAAATAGTTATAAGATAAATAATTATCTTAATCCTGTTTTAAAAAAACATAAAATTAAATATTTAGTATATAACTTCTTCTTTTTAGAAGATATTGATTCTTCAGGAATTGATGCCATAATAAACACTAAATATATTATTAAAAATAATAAAGGCAAAATTAGAATGTGTGAAATTAATGATAATATAAAAAATAAAATAAAGATGACTAGATTAGCTCGCATATCTAGTGAATTAGCAGCTTATAAACTACTTGAGGTGGCATAATGGATAAGGTACTAGAAAAAATTATTAATGAAAGTGTTGGTCTTATTTGGGAAATAGCTAAAAAATTTTATGGAATTGATAAGGCTGATTTATATCAAGCGGGAGTTTTAGGAATCATTAAAGCTTATTATAACTATCGTAATGATGAATCTACAAAATTCAGTACTTATGCTTATAAATATATTTATGGGGAAATGTATTTAGTTGCTAATTCCAAAAGTATAAAAGTAAGTAAAGATATTTTAAAACTTGTTAAAATGATTGAACATGGTAGAAATTTATTAGCTCAAAAATTATTACATACACCATCAAATAAAGAGCTGGCAGCATTTTTAGAAATTCCTGAAGAAAAAATCGAACAAGCTTTAATGTATGCGAGCTCAGTATTATCTATTGATAATGATACCGAAGATGAACGAAGTCTTCATGAAACAATTGCTTATGAAGAGGCTATAACCCAAGATGATAAAATGCTACTTAATGAAAGTATGAATACGTTAAGTCCTTTAGAAAAAGATATTATAACTTCTCGTTATTACGAAGATTTAACTCAAAGTGAAACTGCTAGAAAACTAGGTATTACACAAGTTATGGTATCAAGATATGAATCAAAAAGTTTAGCTAAAATGCGGGAATTTATGTATATGTAAATGTTTTTCTAACATACTATTGTTAGGTGATTACATGAACAAGGAAGAATATAAAAAATTAGTTGAAAAGCATACTCCTAAAGAACCTCGATTACGTAATATTGGAGTTGCTTTTTTAGTGGGAGGACTTATTGGCTTTACTGGTGAATTTATCATGTTTTTATTAATAGAGTCTTTTGGCATGTCACAGACAATAGCAGGAATTTATACTTGTCTTATTATAATTGGTATCTCAAGTTTACTTACGGCTTTAGGTTTTTTTGATAATTGGGTAACTAAGTGCAAATGTGGTTTAATTATTCCTACTACTGGTTTTGCTCATAGTGTTACAAGTAGTGCTCTTGACTATAAAAAAGATGGCCTTATAACAGGGCTAGGTTCAAACTTTTTTAAACTAGCTGGATCTGTAATTTTGTATGGTGTAATTTCAGCTTTTATTTTAGTAATTGTGCGGGTGGTTATCGGTGGCTAGTAAACAATTTAAAAATATTTATTTAAATGACTTTGTTACCTTGGTAGGTCCGTTAGAAAAAGAAAGCCATTTAAAAAAATATAATTTAATAATGGATGATTATTATTATGGGGAAAAAACCTTTGAGCAAGCTGAAATAAAAATGCAAAAATCAGTAATTGACCAACTTCTTAAGCAAAATTCTTTGAAAAATGCTGATATTTCCCTTTTAGTAGGAGGGGATTTAACCAATCAAATCGCTATTACTAGTTATAGTGCTAAAAATTATAATTTTCCATTTTTAGGACTATATTCAGCTTGTGCAACTTTTGTTGAAAGCCTAATAGTAGCAGCGACTTTTGTAGAATCTGGTTGTAAAAAAGTTATCGGAGTAACTAGCAGTCATAATTTAACTGCTGAAAAACAATTTCGTTATCCAATAGAATATGGTGCTCCACGACCTCATACAGCAACATTTACCACTACTGGAGCAATATCTACTCTAATTAGCAAAAAAGAAAGTAAACTAAAAATTGAATCAGCAACAATTGGTACTCCAGTTGATATGGGGATAAGTGATGCCAATAATATGGGAGCAGTGATGGCTCCGGCGGCTGCATCAACATTGATGCTCCATTTAACAGAACTAAAAAGAGATATCAATTATTATGACTTAATCTTAACTGGTGACCTAGGATGTGTCGGAGCTAAGATTTTAGAAGATTACTTACTAACTAACTATAATATAAAAATGAAAAAATATTTAGATGCCGGTTGTGAGTTATTTTTAAACAGCCAAGAAACATATGCTGGCGGTAGCGGACCTGCTTGTTTGCCACTAGTTTTCTTTAATAAAATTCTAACTACCAAAAAATATAAAAAGATTTTGCTTATAGCAACTGGGGCTTTACATTCTGTTGCTTTAGTTAATCAAGCTAATCCGATACCAGGAATTGCTCATGCTATTAGTTTGGAGGTTTTATAATGAATTTTTTATACGCATTTTTATTTGCTGGACTTGCTTGTGCTATAGCCCAAATAATTTTGGATAATACGAAACTTACACCTGGACATATCACAAGTATTTATACTGCTATAGGAGCTTTTCTTTCATTTTTAGGTATTTATGATAATCTAATTTCTAAATTTGGTGCTGGAGCCACAACTCTTATTTCTAATTTTGGCCACATGTTATATTCTTCTGCTTTACAGGGATATAACGAAGAGGGCATATTAGGTATTTTTACGCATATGCTAACGAAATCATCAGCAGCTATTACTGGAGCAATCGTCTTTGCTTTTTTAATAGCTTTAATATTTAAACCCAAAGATTAGAAATAAAACAAATGTTTGTAAAAAATTGTTGACTTTTGATAGAAAGTATATTAAAATTAATTTGTATCAGAGTAAAACTATTAGGAGGAAACAATGAAATCAACTAAAGAAGAAAAGAATAAAGATAAAGCATTAGAGCAAGTTCTAGCTGATATTGAAAAACAGTTTGGCGCTGGCGCAATAATGAAATTAGGGGACAATGAACATATTGAAGTAGATGTGGTATCTAGCGGTTCAATGGCAATTGATGTTGCCTTAGGCGTTGGAGGATATCCAAAAGGACGTATTATTGAAATATATGGACCTGAATCTAGTGGTAAAACAACGGTTGCTTTACAAGCTATTGCGGAAGTTCAAAAAGCCGGAGGTAGAGCAGCTTTCATCGATGCTGAACATGCCCTTGACCCTGTTTATGCTAAAAATCTAGGAGTAGACATTAATGAACTTTTATTAAGCCAACCCGATACAGGAGAACAAGCCCTAGAAATATGTGACGCTTTAGTTAAAAGTGAAGCTGTAAGCTTAATTGTTATCGACTCTGTTGCAGCTTTAGTTCCTCAAGCAGAAATTGATGGCGAAATGGGGGACTCGCATGTTGGTTTGCAAGCCCGTCTTATGTCTCAAGCTTTAAGAAAGCTATCAGGCACGATGAATAAGACTAAAACAACAGCTATATTTATTAATCAGCTTCGTGAAAAGGTTGGTGTTATGTTTGGGAATCCTGAAACAACCCCAGGTGGAAGAGCATTAAAATTTTACTCGACGATTCGCCTTGATGTAAGACGCGGAGAACAAATTAAAGTGGGAGATCAAATAGTAGGTAACAAAACTAATATTAAAGTTGTTAAAAATAAAGTAGCACCTCCATTTAAAACTGCAAGTGTCGATATCATGTATGGTGAAGGAATATCTAAAGAAGGCGAAATTATTGACATTGCTAGTGATTTAGCAATTATTGATAAATCTGGTGCTTGGTATTCTTATAATGGTGAAAAAATTGGCCAAGGTAAAGAAAATGTTAAAAATTATTTGAAGGAAAACCCTAATATTAGAAATGAGATAGAAACTAAAGTCCGTGAACATTATGGCTTTGTAAAAAAAAGTAATGAATCGAAAGAAAAATAACTCTTAAAAAGTCAAAAATATAAATTTTGACTTTTTATTTTTAAAAACAAATTGACTTTATTAAGATATTATTCTAAAATAAATATAGGATAGGTAAGAGGCATATGAAAAAAATCGCAGAATTAAAAGCGCTATTTAATAAAGATATAACTGAAACCTTAAAAAAACGCAAAATACCTCTAATCGCAGGATTAGTCGTATTTCTTTTGGCGTGTGTTGGAATGTTTTTTACTTATGCTTATTACCAAGTTACTGATACCACCCCCATAATTGGAGGGTCTACGAGCAAAATTGCTGATATTGAATTCCGCGTTATGGCAGAACAGAGGGATACTAATGGTAATGGCCTAGGTTCTTATGGCATCTACCCTTACATCCCTCAAGCTGGATATCAATATAACGCCGAAAAAAGTTATTGTACTAATGGATCTACAATAAATTATGATCCTAACACCTATTCAGCAGATGTAACAGCATACGGAACCGACCTTTGTTATCTTTATTTTGATTCTACTGCTAATCTTGATTTAACTTTAAAAGTTTATGCCGAAAATATTAACTCGGATGGTTATGGTACTGGAGAGTATACTCCACTTGAAACAACCGCACTCCCTTCGATAGGGTATGCTTTAAATGCTGAAAAAAGCTATTGTGAAAATGGCTCTGAATTAAGTTATAGTTCTGATGAAAATATGTTTACTGTTGATGCCGCTGAAAAAGATGTATGTGTTGCTTATATGGATGCAATCGATGTTGATATTCAGTTAAAACTTTATATTGAAACAAAGGCTGGATCAGGAAATTATTATGAATCGAAAACCATTCCAACAAATGTCTATTATGAATTAGATAGTACCCAGTCTGCTTGTACAGGGGCAGCTAATACCGATGCTTTATCAATTCAAAATCAAAAAGTAGTAATCGCTGCAGCTAGCAGAACTAGTTGTGTTGCTTATTTAAACGTATCCTCTGGACCAATTTTAGAAAGCATGGATGTAACAACTAGTGGCGACGATATTACAATAACTTTGACAGATAGTAATATTGGAACTAGTGCCACTAAATACTATTTTTCTAAGGATAATGGAGCAACTTGGGATGAAACAACAAACAATTATATAACTTATAGTGGGCTATCCTCACAGGGCGAAATAACTTTTAAGGCTTATTCAGTAGATTCAAATAATAAAGCATCAAGAATTGTTTCAACCAATTTTTATGCGTATAATGGAATATTTGATTACAGCAATACAGCACAAACTGTAAATATCACTAATAGTGGATATTATTATTTGCAAGTTTGGGGAGCTCAGGGTGGCTCTTATAATCAAAGTGTAGCTCAAGGTGGTTTAGGAGGATACTCACAAGGTTACGTTTACTTAAATGCTGGAGATACTTTATATATTCACACTGGCGGTCAAGGTAGTTATGGAACTAGTGACACAACATCAGCATCTGGTGGCGGTGGAACTAACGGCGGTGGAAACGCTGGCTATCGCGGCGGCGGTGGTGGTGGTGCAACCGACATCCGTATTAATCAAGATGACTTATATGCCCGAGTTATTGTTGCTGGCGGCGGTGGCGGAGCCTTTTATGGAAATTCATCAACAGTTGCAGTTGGTGGTGTAGGTGGTGGAACTTCTGGTGGTGACGGAGGATATGTAAATTCTACCTATGCTTATTATAATGGTAAAGGGGGAACCCAAACTTCTGGTGGGGCTGGTGGAACTGCTGAAGAGACTTCTTATTACGGACAAGCTGGTACCTTTGGCACCGGCGGAGATATTGGTAATAGATATCAAAGCTCTTCAATTTATTCTAATGGCGCCGGCGGCGGCGGATGGTACGGCGGCGGCGGATCAGGACATTATGCGGGTTCATCTACTACAAGATATACCGGCGGTGGTGGAGGTTCTGGATATGTTTATACCGAATCTACTGCTGTAAATTATCCAGCAGGTTGCTTGCTAAATAGTAACTATTATTTAGTTAATGCTAGTACTCATGCTGGTAATACTGCATTTGAATCAACTACTGGTGGAACAGAAACCGGTCACTCTGGAAACGGTTATGCTAAAGTCACTTATATTGGTACTAGTTTATAAAGGTTTATTATGAATTGTAAAAGATGTGGAAAGCCATTGCCAAACCGGGGAGTAACTTGTAGGTTCTGTGGAATGTTGATGGATCAAGAACAAATAGAATATCAAAAGAAAATGAATGATAACCAAAATCAAAAACAAGTTGAATTATTGAGCGAAAAATATGGTTATGAAAATAATATTGAATATAACAAGACTAAAGAAAATAAACTCCTAGGTCTTGTTATAATCGTATTTGTACTTGTAATTTTGATAGTATTAGCCATACTAATTAATGTAATTAGGAATGGGTGATATTTCATGATTTATACTTGTATAAAAATATTTTTAGCAAGAATTGTTGATGTAAGCCTTGGCACAATTAGGACAGTCTTTGTAGTTAAAGGTAAAAATATAACACCAGCAATTGTTGCTTTTTTTGAGGTCTTAATTTGGTTTTTTGCGGCTCGAGAAGCATTAAATAATGCAGTTGATTCGATTCTTATTCCAATATTTTACTCTGCTGGTTATGCTGCTGGAACTTACATCGGCACATTTATTTCTAATCGTTTTGTTGAAGGCTTAATTGGAGTTCAAGTAATTACTAAAGCTTCTTTAGAACCAGCTATGTTAAAAGAAATTCGGGCATCGGGATTTGGTGCATCTGTTATTGATTTAAAAAATACTCATGAAAAAACTAAGAAAGACATGCTTATTATTCATCTTAATAAAAGCAAATTGAAAAAATTAACTAGAATTATTCGCCGAAATGATCCTGATGCTTTTGTTGTTATTAATGAAAATAAATATATTCAAAATGGTTTGATAAAATAAGACAAATATAGACAAAAATAGACAACATCTCCTATAGACTAATGATTTATTGTGTGCTAGCATAATTAATCAAGGAAGAACTACTAATAGAAATTCTTTAATATGCCTAGGTTATTAGTAAGTTTTTCCTACATTAAGGAGGT
>CALVVI010000054.1 GCA_944363815.1 uncultured Bacilli bacterium
TATAAGATAAAATTAAAAATACAAAGAGCATATATGAAACTTAAAAACATTCGTAAACATTTAATACATGATGTAACAAACAAGTTAGTTAAAGAAAACGATATCATCGTCATGGAAGACTTAAACATCAAAGGTATGTACCAACTTAATTCAATAGCTAAATCTCTAACTAACATTCCGCTTGCTGAAATAAAGCGAGTCTTGGAGTATAAATGTAAGTGGCAAAATAAAAGACTACTTACCATAAATAGATTTTATCCAAGTAGTCAAACCTGTTCAGTATGTGGGTATCAAAATAAGGAAGTAAAGGATTTAAGTATAAGAAGTTGGGAATGTCCTAATTGTTGTTCGTTACATGATCGTGATATAAATGCTAGTATAAATATAATGTTTGAAGGTTTAAAAATGTATGTAAATAGTTTATAATATAAAAAGAAGAACAAAAAAATAGTAGGGTGGCGACCATCCGAAGTTGGTCTATGGAAAGTCCAAAGGACTCTGTGAAGTAGAAATGCCTTGTAGTGATGCAAGGTCAGTCAAACTTGTTTGACTTTTTGTTCTATAAAATTGGAGGAATACATGGATTCAAAAATCTATATAGCCCATCGAGGGTTGCATGATAAATTTGTGCCTGAAAATAGTTTAAAAGCATTTGGTTTGGCATTAGAAAAAAATTTAGCAATTGAATTTGATTTGCAAATGACTCGTGATAAACAAATTGTAGTATTTCATGATAGCAATTTAAAAAGAATGTGTGGAATTGATAAAAGCATTAATTCCTGCGCTTATGAGGAAATTAAAAACCTGAAACTTAAAAATAGCCAAGAGACAATTCCTTTATTATCCGACGTATTAAAACTAGTAAATGGTAAAGTTTTACTAGATATTGAAATTAAGAATACAAAATACATATTCCGTTCAGTTGATGTTATTAGTCATATTTTAAATAATTATCAAGGACCATATACTATAAAATCTTTTAATCCTTTGATTTCTTACATTTATAAAAAGAAAAATCCCAACATTTCTTGTGGTGTTTTAGTTGGGGATTTAAAAAATAGTAAAGTACCCAAATTTTTTCAAAATACTTTTTTAAACATACGTTATTTGCCTTTATATAAACCTGACTTTATTGCTTATAATGTTGATTTAATTAACGATTTTATCATTGCTAAACTAAAAAAGAATAATATACCACTCCATCTATATACTATTGATACACTCGCAAAACTAAATAAAGCTCAAAGTATTAGTGATATTTTAATAATCGATAATATAAAAGAAAAAGACTAGTTTCTCAATTCTAGTCTTTTGTTTTCTAAATGGCGGAGTAGAGAGGATTTGAACCTCCGCGCCAGCATTCGCCGACCTAAATCCTTAGCAGGGATCCCTCTTCAGCCTCTTGAGTACTACTCCAAAGCTACTTCTATATTTTAATATAAAAGTAGTTGCTTGTCAATCAGTTAAACTTAAGTTTCTAATATCATCGATAAATTGTTGCATATTAGTTAAATAATCATTATCACCCTCAATGAAACTAGACATTGATTTAACATTAATAGTATTAGCTTCATAATTTTCAATTATACTGTTTATATTATCAGTATAGTTATCATCAAGAATTATGATTGTATCATAGGTTCCATCATCAAATTCTTCCTTTACAGTATTTAAAGTGCTTTCTGTTAAAGTTTCCTCATCGAGCGAGATAACTTCAAAACCATAATTTTCTAGATATTTTAAACATTCATTACTGACAATCAAAGTATTAGTTCCATTTTCCATTGCCTCTTTACCAATTGCTCGCAAGTCTGCATCTTTAATCGATAAAACTTCTGCAAGTTCAGAATATCTACTATTTACATAATCGATTATAGTTGTACTATCTAAATATTCTGTTAAGTAATCTTTAATATTTTTAGCTAACATCAAACAATTATTAGGGCTCATCCATAATTCCTCAATACCATGAGTATAATTTAAACCATTAGACACATCGATTATTAATAAATTATCATTGATGTTAATCATATCTTTAGCAATATTTTTTTCGCTTCCTAATCCATTATATATGAACAAATCACTTTTGGCATATTCTTTAAGTTGTTTTTCAGTAAGCTCATAACTGGGTATATCAGCACCATTAGGATATATACTTTCAATAGTGGCATAATCACTATATAAAAATTCAGTTAAATAGCGAATAGGATAAACTGTAGTATAAATTGTAGCGTCCTCTAAACTATCTTTGGTAAGACTACAGCCTGTCATTAAAAATAATGTAACTCCTAGCAAAAATATTTTTTTAATTAAATTCATTTAATGTTATTTTCCTTTCTTATTACGGGATCATATCCAAATCCTCCGTGTGGATGACATTTAAGGATTCTTTTAATACCCAATTTTATTCCTTTAAATACTCCATATTCACTAATAGCTTGAGCCATGTACTCACTACAACTTGGAGTAAAACGACACATACTATGGCTGTGAAACGGAGTTATTTGATAAGCTCTAATTAAATAAATACATATCTTCTTCAATACTTATCACCAACTAAAATTTTACTATAAAATTAGTCTTTTGTAAATTAGTTTTCAAATACCCAAAAATTTGTTATAATGGATTAGGATTGGATTTGGTATAATGAACTTTTTAGAAAAATTTAACATCAAATTAAAAAATGAAAATTTGCTTAAAATAGCTTTAACTCATAGTAGCTATGCTAATGAACATAAGGGTTGTAAAAATTATGAACGCCTAGAATTTTTGGGAGATGCGGTTTTAGAATTAGTGACTAGTGAATACTTCTACTTATATACAAATTATAAAGAAGGTCAAATGACAAAACTGCGAGCAAGTTATGTTTGTGAAAAAGCCTTAGCTACTTATGCTAAAAAAATAGGCATTGATAAGCATATCCGTTTAGGGCATGGGCAAATTCATAATCTAAATGATACAATTATCGCCGATGTGTTTGAAGCTGTAGTTGGAGCTATATATTTAGATCAAGGGTTTGACATTGCTAAAAACTATATTGACACTATAATTATTCCTTATATTAAAAAACATATTGATTTTAATGCTGATTATAAAACAAGGCTTCAGGAACTGGTTCAAACTGGTCGTAAATCTTTAGAATATGAAGTAGTAAAAGAAACTGGTGAATCTCACAAGAAAACTTTTGAAGTAGTGGTAAAAATTGATGATATAATTTACGGAAGAGGAAAGGGTAGTAGCAAAAAAGAAGCTGAACAAATGGCGGCTTTAGATGCTTACAATAAAAGTTGCAGGTGATATTTATGTATTTAAAAAGTATACGAGCGCAGGGTTTTAAATCTTTTGCAGACAAATTGGATTTAGAAATAAATCCTGGAATTACCGGTATTGTTGGTCCAAATGGTAGTGGCAAAAGCAATATAGTAGATGCTGTCAAGTGGGTTTTAGGAGAACAATCGGTAAAAAATCTTCGCGGTTCTAATTCGATGAGTGATGTTATTTTTAGCGGTAGTGAATCGCGTGAGCCGCAAAAAAGGGCAATGGTTGCTTTAACATTTGATAATACTGATAAATCTTTGCATAGTGACTTTGCTGAAGTAGAAATAAAAAGAATTGTTTATTCTAACGGCGAAAATGAGTATTATGTTAATAATTCACGTGTTCGTTTAAAAGATATTACAGATTTATTTATTGATTCTGGTGCTGGTTCTAGCGCTTTTAATATAATTTCTCAAGGAAATGTTACTGATATTGTTAATAGCAAACCTACTGACCGCCGGGTGATATTTGAAAGTGCTGCAGGGGTTTTAAAATATAAAAAAAGAAAAGAAGAATCATTAAAAAAATTAGAAAAAACCGAGGAAAATTTAACCCGAATTAAACTAATTACTGCAGAATTATCTAAAACTGTCTTGCCCTTAAAAGAACAAAGTATTGTTGCTAAAAAATATAAAGAAATAAAAAGTAATCTCGAAAGTATTGATATAGCTTTAATAGTTAAAGATATAACTTCTTATAATAGGAAACTTGGCATTTTAAATACAGAAATAGAAACATTAAAATCAAAATTATTATCTTTAAAAAGTACTAATAGTGACAGTAAATTAGAAAAACTTAAATTAAAAAATTTAGAACTTGAAGATAAAATTACTCAAAAAAGAGAAGAGTTACTTAAAGTTAGTGAAGATCTTGGCTCTTTAAATAGCGAAAAACAAATTACCTTAGAAAGACAAAAATATGAAGTAGATAATCAAGCTATCGATAATAATTTGCTTAAGCTAAAAGAGCAACAATTGCAAGTTCAAAAAAATATCGATGTTGCTAAAAAAGAAGTGGCGGATATTGAGGCGAGTATTGCTGATGAACGCCAAAAAGGGGAAGATGTTAAAGATAAACTACTTGTAATAAAAGTCAAAAGAAGCACTGCTAATAACAACTTATTAGAAAACAATAAAGCTCTATTTTTACTTCAAAACAAAATAGAAATACTAGAAAATAATATATTAAATGCTGAAAATACTCCGGTTGCGGTTCGTAATATTTTAAATAATCCAAGACTTCATGGAATTCATAATACGATTGGAAAACTTATTGAAGTTCCAGATAAATATGTCGTAGCTACTGATGTAGCTTTAGGATATGCTAGCAATTATTTAGTAGTAGATGATGATAATTCTGCCCTTAATGCTATTAATTTTTTAAAAGATCATAAACTTGGTAGAGCAACATTTTACCCCTTAAGCATAATAAAATCGAGAAAAGTAAATCCTGAAATCATCGCTAATATAAAAAATATTCATGGTTATATTGGAGTATTATCTGATTTATTAATTTTTGATGAAAAATACCGTAGTATTATCGAAAATCAACTAGGCCAAGTCTTAGTAGTATCTAACGCTAATACTTTAAATATTATTGGCAAATTAATTGATTACAAGTATCGGATTGTTTCTTTAGATGGCGAGATTCAACATGCTGGTGGTTCTATTACTGGTGGAACTTCTAAGAAAAACAGTATGCTTAATGAAAAAAACGAATTAAACAAATTAAAATCTGAATATGATAAATTACAAATAGCTACTACATCTTTAAATAAAGAAGTAGTTGATTTAGATAAAGAAGTAGCTGAACTTGAAGAAAGAGAAGTAGTTTTACAAAAATATGTTATTCTACTAAATGACGAACTATTTAACAAAAAAACATCTTTAAGTCGTCTTACTGAAGAACAAAAATCCTTAACTAGTGAATTAGAAGGAATAGAAAATTTAAAAACTAATAAGTTAGATGACCAATTAGTTAAGTTGTTAGAAAATATTAATAAAGTCAGCAAAAATAAAGAAATATTAGAAAAAGATATTAAGAATATCAAACGAGAAAAAGATGAATTAAGTGATGAAATTGCTATTTTAGAAAAAGATGTTCGAGATACTAATAGCAGCTATAATATTGTCAATAACGAATTAAAGAATAAAGAAGTTGATGCTGGTAAGATCGAGGTAAAACTGGATAATTTACTAGATGCTTTAAACGATGAGTATAATTTAACCTATGACTATGCCAGTGTAAATTATACTTTAGATATTGATGATACTATAGCTAGAGAAAAAGTCATAAGTCTTAAAAAGGAATTAAATGCTCTAGGAGATGTTAACTTGGGCTCTATTGATGAATATGATAGATTAAGTAAACGGTATGATTTTTTAGAAAGTCAAAAAGACGATTTGGAAATTTCTAGTGCTGAATTAAAAGATTTAATAAACCAAATGGATGAAATTATGAATGAAAAATTCGAAAAAGCATTCAGTGATATTAGTAAGTCTTTTGCTAACATATTTAAATTAATGTTTAAAGGTGGCCATGGGGAATTAAAACTTAGTAATCCTGACGATTTACTCAATACTGGTATTGATATTATTGCTATTCCTCCGGGCAAAAAAATAAATTCTCCCGTATCTTTAAGTGGGGGAGAAAAAGCTTTAACAGCAATATGCTTATTATTTGCTATGCTCCAAGTTAAACCATCACCATTTGTTATACTAGATGAAGCTGAAGCAGCCTTAGATGAAGTAAATGTTGATATGTTTGGTAAATATCTAAGCCATGAAAAAGCTAAGAGTCAATTTATTTTAATTACTCATAAAAAACGTATGATGGAATATGCCGACTGCCTTTATGGCATAACCATGCAAGAATCCGGCGTAAGTAAAGTTGTCAGTGCCAAATTAGAATAAAAGAAGTGAATTTTTAACGGTTCACTTCTTTTAAATTTCTCGCATTTTATTAGCATTTTTATAAGGATCTTTTGGATCAATTTTATCAGTAAATAAAATACCGTCTAAATGATCTATTTCGTGTTGAAAAGCAACAGCTAAGTCTTCTCGAACACGAATAGTTTTTTTATTACCTTCATAATCATAATATGAAACGGTTACTCGAGCACTTCTAGGCACAATCCCTTCAACAGGTCTATTGACACTTAAACAGCCTTCACCTTCGCCGACATAAATTAATTCTTCACTCCGACTAATGATTTTAGGGTTTATTATTACGTATTCTTCAAAAGTATGATCATCACGTTCATTAGCTATAACAAAAATTCTTTTAAGTTTACCAAGTTGAACAAAAGCCATTCCCATACCAGCTCTTAAATTGTATTTCTTAGCAATTTCCTCATCTTGACTCATCTCTAAATATTTAATAGTGTCTTCAGCTAGTTTTCGGTCCTCTTCGCTAACAGGGAAAGTGACATCTTGACTTTTTTGGCGTAATATTTTATGTTTTTCGTCTAATATTTTAATTTTTGGTAGTTTCATTTGCATCACCGGTGAATATTGTATCAAAAATTTGCTAAAAATGCAAAAAGGAGCCTTAGCTCCTAAAAAATTTATTAATTATTGTTATTGTTCCAAGACCATCCAGCTCCTAAAATGATAACTAATAGGATGAATAAAACAATCCAAATAGCACCACCGATACCATAGCCGCTAGTATAACCGGCATAAGAGCCACAGCAAGGATTTTGATATCCGTATCCGCCATATCCGCCGCCATAGTATCCATTATTTCCATAATAATACATATGTATACCTCCTTATCTATTATAATTTATTATTATCTGTCATTTTTTGACATTAAAATTACCTAAAATTTTAAAAAAATAATAAATTTTCTTGATATTATGATAAAATTATTCTAGGAGATTAAGTATGCGCAAGTTATTTTCAAAGATGGATATTCCGCTTTTTATATTAACTATTTTTTTTGTTGTGGTTGGTTTAGTCATGATTTATAGCGCTTCTAGTATATCTAGCGTTGTTCGCTATGGCTACGCTCCATATCATTTTTTTATCAGACAAGCAATATTTGTCAGCGTCTCTTTAATTGTAGGTATTTTTATAATTATTAAGCTACCAACTAGAACATATGGTTTTTTAGCGTGGCCGGCCTTAATCGCTGTAATATTAGCATTAGTATTTCTATTTATCAATGGTCGAATGACTAATAATGCCATTAGTTGGTATGATTTAGGTTTTTTTAGCTTACAACCTAGTGAATTTGCTAAATCAATTTTAATTATTTTTTCAGCTATATATTATAATAAACTTCATTATCGCAAAGTTAAAAATATTTATGCTTATTTAGTTCCTTTAGCTTTTGGCATAATGATTGCTTGCCTTGTTGCAATGCAACCAGACCTAGGTAGTGCTGCAATTATTGGAGGAATAGTATTTTTAACATTTATAAGCATTCCAATGGTTCAAAATAATATGATTAGAGTAATAAAAGTATTAGTAATTGGTGTAGTTATAGCTGCTATAATTGTCTTATATTCTGGAAGCGATTTACTTAACAGCATGCAAATGGACCGTCTTACTTTTAGAAATCCATGCTCACGATATACTGAGGTCACTGGATATCAAGTGTGTAATGGTTTTATTGCCATTAATAATGGTGGCTTATTTGGGGTAGGTCTCGGTAATTCAACTCAAAAATATTTATATTTACCTGAAAGCCATACTGATTTTATATTCCCAATTATAGTTGAAGAATTAGGTTTAATTTTTGGCATATTTTTAATTTTAGGATATGCATGGGTGCTTTTTCGTATCTTAAAAATAGCTAAAGCGTCAGAAAACCTGCGCTGTTCCGTTTTAGCATATGGTACATTTTGGTTTTTAACTCTTCATATATTAATTAATTTATTAGGTATTCTTGCTTTAATACCTTTAACTGGAGTACCACTTCCTTTACTTAGCTATGGCGGAAGTTTTACAGTAAATGTAATCGTAATGTTATTTATTGTTCAAAGAGTAAACATTGAAAACAAAATAAATAAGACTAAAAGAGAAATTAAAGCTCTTTAGTCTTATTTTTCTTATACG
>CALVVI010000055.1 GCA_944363815.1 uncultured Bacilli bacterium
ATAAAATAAAAAAGAAAAATATCGTCGATTCTATTAAAAATGATAATATTTAAAATGGCATTCTAGCCATTTTTTTCTATATAAATTTAATAATATATTATGCTATAATTAATTATAGGAAGGAAGTGTCTACTGATGCTAGAAGAATCAATAAAAGATTTTTTTGAAAATTTAGATTTTGCTGAAATGAGTTATTTTTATCATATAACTGGAGCTGGAAATGGTGAAAAAATAAATGAGGAAGGTTTACTTATGGCTGATCCTCATTTGTGGAGTACTACTATTGAAATAACTCCGGAAATGATCACCGATCCTCACAAATTTGTAAGTGAAGAAAAAGGAAATAACCTTAGACAAACTGACGAAATGGTTTTAATTGGTTGTCCTAAAGAAGATGTAGAATATTTAGTAGCTCCCAATGAATCTCTATCATGGAATGCCAAAGAAAAAGCTGATTATTTAATTCCTCGCGATTATATTATTGGCTATATTGATATGCGTAATGCTGACGAAGAATTTTTTATAACTTTAAATTCCAATTACTTTAACTATGGAGGACGCTAGTGAAAATATTATTTATTTCTGACATCCACGGTATTTCTAAAAATTTAGATAAAATAAAAAAACTAGATGAAAAATATAACTTTGATAAAATAGTGAATCTAGGTGATATGTACTATTGTGGTTTATCTATAAAAGGCATTCTTGAAGTTGACCCTAATGCTGTAAAAGACTTTTTAACAAGTTACCAACATAAACTACTTAGTATCCGTGGAAATTGTGATTCTGACGTAGATATTGAAAAATCAGCATTCTCTATATGTAGTGATTTAGCTTTACTAAATGTTGATAACTTAAACATTTATTGTACTCATGGTCATATTTACAATATCGATAAAAATAGTAAGTTTAATGATGCTAATATTTTAATATATGGTCACTTCCATATTCCCTACATCAAGAAAAAAGATAATATTACTTATGTTTGTGTTGGTTCCATATCTTTACCGCGAGATGGCTATGGCCCAACTTATGCTATTTACGAAAATAAAAAAATTACAATTTATTCATTAATGGATAATACATTAATTTTTGAAAGTGAGGTATAAAAATGAAATTACAAATAATTGGTTCCGGTGGTATGTGGCATAAAGAAAATAGCGCAAGTTATTTAATTGATGACCATATTTTGATTGATATACCTAATGGTAGTTGCAAAAATTTATATAATTTAGGAGTTAAAACTGAGAAAATAGACAATGTTTTAATAACTCATTTCCATGGTGATCACTATTTTGACATGCCGTTTTATCTTCTTAAAAAGAGCAAAGAAGATGAACTAGATGTAAACATTTATTGTACTAAAACCGGCAAGAAAAAAATTGAGACTTTATTTAAATTAGGTTTCCCTAGCGCTTCTAAAAAAGTTTTAAAAAGACTTCAATTAAATTATAATTTTTCCGCAAATTTTAATATAGACAATTATGAAGTATCTAGAGTTAAAGTAAGTCATGGTGATTTTAAACCGGCGTATGGCTATATATTTAAAAGTGATAATCTAACTGTTGGATTTACCGGTGACACTGGTTACAGTGATAATGTTGATTACATGGCAAGTATTTGTGATTACCTAATATGTGATTGTAGTTTTATCCTAGGCAATGAATCTCACATGGGCATTGATGATATCAAAAAACTAGCAGCTAAATACCCAGACCATAAATTTGTAACATCTCATATGTTTGAACAAACTATCAAAGAAGCCAAAAAATTAAAAATAAAAAATATAATTGTTCCGTGTGATGGCGATTACATAATAAAAGGTGAAACAAAATGAATGATGTTGTAAATATTTTAACTGAAAAGCATAAAACTATTGCAACTATGGAATCTTGCACTGGTGGAGGAGTAGTAAATGCCATTACCAATATTGAAGGCGCAAGTGAAGTATTAAAATTTAGTGCTGTAACTTATTCCAACGAATTCAAAATAAAAATGGGAGTTGACTCCCAAATTATTGCTAAATATAGTGTTTACAGTATGGAAACAGCTGTCGAAATGAGCACCAATATTGCTAAGTTCGCTAATGCTAATTATGGTATAGGTATAACTGGTAAATTAAATCGGATTGATAGATTTAATAAAGCTGGGAAAAATAATCAAATATTTGTAAGTATCTTTGATAAAGATAACAATAAATATTATAATTTCGATTTGTTAGCTACTAAACAAACTCGCAAAGAAAATAAAGATTTGATAATTACAGAAATAGCTAAAAACTTATTAACAATTATTTAGGCAAAGCCATTAGCACTACTTCTGTAGGATAATACTTATTGCCAAAATATCTTAAGTAAAATTTATAATTTTCATTGATAGTATTTATAAGTTTTGGTATTTTCCATAAGTCATCATGATTATGATACACCGAAATTAATAGTTTAGGTGTATCTTTTTTTATATGATTTATCGCCCCAATTAATGCTTTTTCTTCACCACCTTCAATATCCATCTTAATTAAAGTTACTTTTTCTTTAATATCTTCATCTAAAGTAACAGAACTTACTTTATCACTTCCAAAATTAGATAATGTATTAGCAGAAGCACTAGCTTCGTTGCTATTTATAAAGAAATCATTTCTAGTATCACTCAAAGCTTTTCTTTTTATAATAATATTATCGTAATCTTTTAAATTGTTTTGCATTATTTTAATACTATCCAAAGTTATTTCATATCCATAAATATGTTTATATTTCCCATAACTATTTATATAATTTAAAATAGTATCTCCGGTATAGGCTCCAACATCTACGAAAACTTCATTATCTTTAATATCTATTAAGTCTAAATCAAAGTATTGATTAAAATTGTTTTCTCTGGATTTATCTAATTCTTCAAAACAATTGTTATACCAATAATTTAATATTCCATATAATACTTGCTTTGAACGATAGTCTTCTAAATTATTATATAGGTATAAAAAGTCATCAGCATGATTCTTTAATACCTCAGCTCTTTTTTCTAATTCTTCGAATTCTTCTTGTTCAAAGCTAAGCTTTCCCCAATAATTAAATAAACCTAAAAAATTTTCAATTGCTTTTTTGTTACTGTCGTCTATTTTTAAATAATTATTTTTAATATTATTATATATCATCTCCTTAGTTAATAATTTAAAAGTAGTTATTAAATTCTTTAAATTTATATCAAGTTTATTCATTCAACCCTCCATTAAGATAATATGCAAAATATTTTGACTTTTTTCTTAAATTGTTGTATATTACTAAGCAACAAGATGTGGGGTGGTAATGTGAATGTAAGTTTAGAAACTTTAATAACCAATGTTTCTCGCTATAATATATCTGGCATAGATAAAATAAAAAAAGCTTATGAATATGCCAAGTTAAAGCATGCCGGACAATATCGAGAAAGTGGAGAAGAATATATTACGCATCCTTTAGCAGTAGCTATCATTTTGGCAAGACTAAATGCTGATACCGATACTATTTGTGCTGGGCTTTTACATGATGTTATTGAGGATACTAATGCAACAAAAGAAGATATAGCAGCAGAATTTGGAGAATCTGTTGCTATATTAGTTATGGGAGTAACTAACTTAACGAAAATGTCTATAAGTGATAAAAATTCTTTAAACAATGCTAATCTACGTAAATTAATATTAGGAATGACTAAAGACGTGCGAATACTTATAATTAAGCTTGCAGATCGCTTGCACAATATGATGACTTTACAATACAAGAAAAATCCTGAAAAGCAACAAAGAAAATCATTAGAAACTTTTGATATCTATGTTCCAATTGCAGAAAATTTAGGATTATACAGTGTTAAAAATGATTTGGAAGATAAATGCTTTATGTTTTTAATGCCTGATAAATATTATAAAGTAGAAGAAGAAAGAAAAAGTATTGAAGAATCAACTTCCAAAATGGTTCAAGAAGTAATTACTAAAATAAATGATATTCTAACAGATAATAATATCCCTAATACTGTAAAATTCCGTCTTAAAAACATCTATGGTATCTTTAAAAGTTTATTTAGCAATGACTCACTTGAAGATATTCACGATTTATTAGCTTTTAAAATAATATTAGATGATATTGATGATTGTTATTTGTCTTTAAAATATATCCACAGTGAATATAAACCACTTACAAATTATTTTCAAGATTATATAAGTTGGCCGAAAAGTAATAATTATCAAGCGTTACACACAACCGTTTTAGGCCCTGATAGGAAAATATTACAAATGCAAATGAAAACTGCTAAAATGGAAAAAATTAGTGAGTATGGAATAACAGACTACTGGCACGGAGATGATAAAACAGGATTTATAGAAATGCAAAAGGCTTTAAAAACTGAATACCCTTTCTTTCAATCAGTAATTGAAGCTAATAAACTTGCTAATAACAATCAAGAATTCATTGATCTTATTAAAGGTGAAGTATTTGCTGAGAAAGTAAGTGTTTTTACTATGGATGGTAAGGTTATTAATGATTTAGCTAAAGGCTCAACAGTTATTGATTTTGCTTATCGTATTCATTCCGAAATAGGGGACCATGCAGTTGCTGCCATTGTCAATGGTGAATCGGTAAGTTTTGATTATACTTTAAAAGATGGCGACCAAATACGTATAATTACTGATGAATTAGCTTTAGGGCCTACTCATGAATGGCTAAAATATGCCAAGACAGCTCGAGCTCGCAAGAAAATAAGAGAATTTCTAAACAAACAAAAAAGAAATGGTCAATCGCGAACAAGATCACTTTGATAAATGTTTCTCCTTACCATTTCTTTATCTATTTCATTTAAAACACAAAATTTCTTAATTAACCATTTAGGTTCAATTAATTCATCGACGATTGGATCTCCAGTAATTCTTTCAATTACCATATTTTCATTTAAATATCTTAACTGTTCACACACTATATCGACATATTCTTCGCGACTTAATATATGGAATTTTTCTTTTTCATAAATACTGGCAAGTCTTGTGTTCTTAGGAATATATAGCATATGAATCTTTATCCCATCAATTCCTAAACCATTTAAATATTTAATTGTATTTATCATATCCTCTTTAGTTTCATTAGGTAAACCATTAATTATATGGGCAACTGTAAATATCCCCATTTTCTTTAGCTTTTTTACAGCTTCAGTAAAACACTTTACATCATGTCCACGATTAATAAATTTAAGCGTTTTATCATTACTACTTTGAAGTCCTAATTCCACAGTTAAGAAAGTCTCTTTGTTTAACTTTCTTAAATAATCTAACCATTCATCACTTAAAGCATCTGGTCTAGTAGCAATAGATATTCCAACAACTTTGTTGATAACTAATAATTTATCAACATAATCTTTAAATTTGTCTATATCTCCATAAGTATTTGTCCCTGACTGAAAGTAGGCAATATATAAGCTGTTCGGCCACTTTTGCTCCATAATATCCTTGACTTTATTAAATTGCTTAATGATATCCAAACTCCCATCACTAATATTGGAAACACTTCTTTCGCTACAATAAATACAGCCACCACTACTATAGTTAGGACAATTACTTCCAATATCTAAAGGTACTTTAAATACCTTGCTACCAAATTTTTTCCTAAAAAAGCAGTTCAATGTATAATATCTTTTATTATCGATTGTATTTTTAAACATACTATCACCTGGTATTTCCTATTTTATCATAAGTAATTGAATTTTGTTTATTTATTTGCTAAAATTAATTTGTGCTGGAATAGCTCAGTTGGTAGAGCAATGCCCTCGTAACGCATAGGTCGCTGGTTCAAGCCCGGCTTCCAGCACCAAATTGATAATTACTCGAACTTTTATAAATTCGAGAGTAATAAATTACTAACAGAAATGTTAGTTTTTTTGTTATTTAAGAAAGTGAGAGTGGTTATGTATGTTAACAATAGAAACTAAAGAATTAAAGATAAGTGATGAATTAAAAAGAAAGGTTGAAATGATATGTAGGTTTGCAAATGTTAAATATACTTTTAAAAATGGACATGTTAAAAATATTAAAGAAACAAATATCGCTTATGTAAAGCCCCATGTATTAAAAATTAAAAATAATGATTATCTAATCTTTGAAGAATGTGATGATATTTTCGTTAATGGTTATAATAAAAAAATTAAATTCAAAGATTTAGAAAATTATATTAAAAACTAATACTATTACATAAATATGTAATTGACAAATCAAAAATAAAGTATTAAAGTATAGAACCAATAAAAGCAATGCAGTATCTGTCTTTTATTAGAAAGTGAGGTACTTATATGCCAAAACGAGAACAATTAAAAAAATATACTTATTTAAGTGGAGTCAAAGGTATTAGTTTGAACTAGTATTTTTGACTCCCTTTTTTATGGAAAAGGAGTTGATAGAAATGACTGAAGAAAAGAAAATTGCAGGAATATATGTAAGAGTTAGTACGGAAGAACAAAGTCGTGAAGGTTTTAGTCTAAAAGAACAAGAAGAAAGATTAAAAGAGTTTTGTAATTTTAAAAGATATGAAATTTATAAAATTTATAAAGATGCTGGTATAAGTGCTAAAAATGATAAACGACCAGCATATCAAGAAATGATGAGTGATGTTAAAAATAAAAATATTAATGTCATAGTTGCTTTTAAATTAGATAGACTTACAAGAAATGTTTATGATATTGAAAAATTAATGAAAACAGTTAATGATTATGAATGTGATATTGATTGTATGGCAGATGAAAGTAATACTACTACTTCAAATGGTAGAATGGTTATGAGAATAATGACAAGTGTATTTCAAAATGAAATTGAAAAATGTTCTGAAAGAACAAAATTTGGAATGGTTGGTGTCATAAAATCAGGACACATTCCAAATAGAACTCCTCTAGGTTTTAAAAGAATTGATAAAAGGTTAGTTCCAGATCCACTTACAAAAGATGTTATTGTGAGAATATTCGATTTATATTTAGAGGGCAAAAGTCATCAAACTATTGCTAATATCTATAATAAGGAAAAAGTGTTAGGTAAAACTAATTGGTATGATTCCACTATTCAAAAAATTTTATCTAATGAACTTTATAAAGGAGATTTTGTAAATGGTAAAAGAACAAAACATCCTACTTATTATGAAAATGTAGTTGACCCAATAGTTAGTAAAGAAAAATGGGAAAGTTGTCAGTATCAAAAACAAAGAAATGCAAGACATTATGAAAGAACTGCTACTTATCTATTTACTAATAAACTAAAATGTTCTAAATGTGGTTGTTTTCTAGGTGGAAGTGCTACCACAAAACCTAATGGTAAGAAATACTATTATTATAAATGTGAACATTGTAAAACATACTTTAATGAATCTGATATAGAGACAAGTTTATTTGTTTTAATGAATGAATTAGTAAAAGAAGATGAACTATTAAATAATTACTATACACCATTCATTAAATCTAAATTAGAAAAAAATCAAATAGACTTTGATAAACAAATAAAAGAATTAGATAAACAAATGGATAGAATAAAAAACGCTTATATTAAAGGTATACTTAAAATAAATGATTTTGATAAAGAGGTTAAGTATATTGAATTTCAAAGAAAAGATTTGTTAAAGAAACAAAAAGAACAAAAACAATATGAAAATTTGAGTTTTACCATTGATGACCTATTGATATTACAAGATGAACAAGAAGTAGATAGTTTTGTTAATCCAGAAACTTATTTACAAAATTTTAACAAATGGGACAAGTTAGAAAAAAGTGAACAACAACGAATTATAGGGAAATATATTGATAATATTACTATTGAAAAAAAAGATGATTCTATAAAAATTGTAAGAGGTAATTTTAGAGAATCTTATTTAAAAGATATAAGAACTAATCACGATGATTATGGAATACCTTATAATTTTAATATATTTGAAGATGATTACGGTTATAAATTAAATATGAATCACGAAGTAAGAACAAAAGATGAGGCAAAAAAATATTTTGGTAAATTATGCAAAACTATGAGTGATTATAAATTTAATTATTATGAAATTGATACTGATGATGATTTAAAAAATATAGTGTTTTCTTCTGAAATCGAAATAGAAAAAATAGTAAGATTAATTGCTTTAAAACCTGATAAAAGATTTAAAAATCAAAATTTAAAATTAGGGGT
>CALVVI010000056.1 GCA_944363815.1 uncultured Bacilli bacterium
TTTCATAAAAATCCGAACCAATTTTTAATTTTATTAATATTGATTTTTTCCTTTATTTATGCGTTCTTTCCACAACATTGTTTATATTTCTTTCCCGAACCACATGGACATGGATCATTACGGCCAATTTTTACGCTTACTCTTTTTGGTTGAGCTTTTAATTTTTCTTTGCCATCATTTGCATGACCTTGAAGTGTTTGTTTTCTTTCAACATTTTGTTTTACTTCGGCTTTTAACAAGAATAAAGCAATATCGTTATCTATTTTATTTAATAGATTATCAAACATTTCATAACCTTCCATAGTATAAACTTGAACTGGATTATTTTGAGCATAACCACGAAGGCCAACTCCTTCTTTTAGATGTTCCATTGCACTCATGTGTTCTACCCAATTTGAGTCGATAACACGTAAAGAAATGGCTTTTTCGAATTCATTCATAAGTGGAGATGATATCATCTTCTTTTCATAATCTTTGATTACTAATTCGAAGATATAATCTACAACTTCTTGGTCTTTTAATGATTCAATATCTTTGACGTCAAGATTTTGATTTTTTAAGAAGTTAGTATTGACATATTCAACGATTTCTGACTTATCATTTTCCGTCAAATAGTTTTCAGGTGGAATATGTCTCTCAACTAAATTTATTATAGTATTTCTAAATGTTTCAATGATTTTTTCATGGATAGAATCTTCATCTAAAATCTCGTTACGACGCGAATAAATGATTTCTCTTTGTTCATTTAAAACATTGTCAAAGTCAAGCAGGCTTTTACGATTATCATAGTTATTTCCTTCAACTTTCTTTTGAGCAGACTCTATTGATTTAGTTAATGATTTAGAACGAATTGCTTGGTCTCCATCTAAACCTAAGCTCATTAACATGTTTTTTATTCTGTCAGTGCCAAAACGGCGCATTAAATCATCATCAAATGATACAAAGAATTGAGAAGTACCAGGATCTCCTTGACGACCAGCACGACCACGTAATTGGTTATCAATACGACGCGATTCATGTCTTTCTGTACCAATTACATATAAACCACCAAGTTCACGAACACCTTCACCTAATTTAATATCCGTTCCACGCCCTGCCATGTTAGTAGCTAGAGTAATAGCCCCTTTTTCTCCAGCGTGAGCAATAATTTCTGCTTCGCGTTCATGGTTTTTAGCATTTAATACTTCGTGCGGTAAGTTGTTTTTCTTTAAAAGCTTACTCAACTCTTCATTAGCCTCAACAGAAATTGTTCCAATTAGAATGGGTTGACCTTTGGAATGTATTTCCTTTATACAATTAATAATAGCTTTGTATTTTCCAGCCTTATTAGAATAAACTAAATCCGGAAGGTCTTCTCTTATTACAGGTTTATTAGTAGGAATTCTTATAACATACATGTTATAAATATTTCTAAATTCTTCTTCCTCTGTTTTAGCGGTACCGGTCATACCAGCAAGTTTGTTATACATTCTAAATAGATTTTGGAAAGTAATTGTAGCCATTGTTTTAGTTTCGGTATTAATAGTTACGCCTTCTTTTGCTTCAATTGCTTGGTGTAATCCTTCAGAATATTGTCTTCCATGCATAAGACGTCCAGTAAACTGATCAACGATTATAACAGCATCATTTTCAACCACATAATCGATATCTTTTTTAAAGCCGTAGTTAGCTTTTAGAGCTTGATTTAAGTGATGAACTAGGTCTGTATTATCAAGATCATATAGATTTTTGATATTTAATATTTTTTCAACCTTTTTGCTTCCATCAGCAGTTAAAGATACGCTTTTAGTTTTTAAATCTATAGTATAATCTTCATCTTCTTTAAGTCTTTTTGCAACTCTATCAGTTTCAATGTATAAATTATTGGAATTAAATCTGCCACCACTGATGATAAGAGGAGTTCTGGCTTCATCGATTAAAATAGAGTCTACTTCGTCGATGATGCAAAAATTTAATCCACGTTGTACACGATTTTCCTTGCGAATTGCCATATTATCCCGAAGATAATCAAAACCTATTTCGTTATTTGTTGAATAAGTAATATCTGCATTATATGCTTCTTGTTTTTCTTTAGGACTTAGTTCGCGAAGATTTACTCCAACAGTTACACCAAGCAAATCATAGATTGGCTTCATCCATTCAGCATTACGACTAGAAAGATATTCATTAGTAGTTACAACATGAACTCCTTTGCCAGATAAGGCATTAAGATAGGCTGGTAAAATTGTAGTTAAAGTTTTACCTTCACCTGTTTTCATTTCAGCTATATTACCATAGTGAATGGCAAGGCCTCCAAGAATTTGAACATGAAAAGGCTTTTCCCCAATTCCCCGATATGCCGCTTCACGAGCAACAGCAAATGCCGGAACAATTATATCATCTAAAGTTTTGCCTGTTTCTAATTCAGCTTTAAATTCTATTGTTTTTCCTTTTAATTCATCATCACTTAATTTTTGAATGATTGGCTCCATTGCTTCAATTTCTTTGGCAATACTCTCAAAACGGCTTAATTCTTTATATTCACTATCTAACAATTTTTTTAAAAATTTCATTTTCCACCTCAAAGAATATTATATCATGTTACTATCAAAAGAAAAAGGATTTACGCAAATAAATCCTTTGATAACTCATTGTTTATTTAACATTAATTATTCCGTAACTTCCATCTTTTCTTTTATACAAAACAGATACACAATCTTCATCAATATTTTTGAAAACAAAGAAATCATGATTTAACAATTCAATTTGAATTATTGCTTCTTCTTCGTCCATTGGTTTCATATCAATGTCTTTTCTCTTAACAATTTTAGAAGTATTTTCTTCATCTTCTTCCGCGTCAAAGTCAAAACTCATTTCAAATTTAGGTAATCCCCGATATTTTTTATCAAGGCGATCCTTATTCTTTCTTATTTGACCTTCAAGTTTGTCAATAACTAAATCTGTTGCCGCATAAAGGTCTTGATGACTTTCTTCTGCTCTTAAAGTAAATCTACTAGTTGGGACTGTTACTTCGATAGTTTGTTCTTGATTTTTAACTTTAATTAATACCTTACATTCAATTCCCTTAGGATTTTCAAAGTACTTGTCAAGCCGACTTAATTTTTCGCTTATGTAATCTTTAATAGCCTTTGTGACTACTAACTTATCACCACGAACATTTATTTTCAAATATATCACCTCTATTAATAATATACCATAAAGCGAGAAAAAAAACTACATAATAGTAGTCATTTGTTCTTCAACAACATCAACTGCTTGCAATCCTTTTGCAGTTTCAATTAATTTAAAGTTTACCAAAGAACCTTCGTTTAATGTTTTGTAGCCATCTTTTTGGATAGCTGAGTAATGAACGAAAATATCAGATAGTTGATCGTATTCGATGAATCCATATCCTTTTTCATTGTTAAACCATTTAACTCTGCCTTGCATCAACACACTCACTCCTTCCTTCTTCTCTTTAACTTTAACATATAAACTGGCTATTAGCAATCAATTTAGTCCGACAAAGTTCGACATTTATGCAATGCTTAATAAAAATATTATCAGAAAGTAGAGGGAAATTTTCTTTTAGTGTTTAAAATAAGGATTTTTATGTTTAAAACTAAATTCTTTCTATATCATATCGATATTTTTTAGATAACAAATCTATTTTGTTACCATTATCTAGAATAAAATAGTTATTTGCCCAATTGTATTCTTGAACCCGACATATATTTAAAAAACAAGCTCGATGTACTTGACAAAACCTGTTATCAAGTAATATTTTTATTTCATTTAAAGGGATTCCTAAATAAAATTCATTGTTATCTGTAACAATGACGGCTTTTCGTGTACAAGTATCCCGATAAATGTATAAAATATTTTCATAATAGATGCTTAAACTGTATTTCCGATTTTTATATTTAAACATCTTACCAATATAATAATTATCTAAAATCTGTTTCAAATCTAAAAGAATTTTTTTTGGATATTCATAAATATTGGGAATAAAATCAAATATATTTTTTATCCATGATTGATATTTCTTACCTAATAAAATTAATTCACTGTGATAATCAATATTTCTTATGTAATTTGCTAAGTTATCTTCTTTTAATTGATATCTATTATTTATTAAGTAAATTTTTTTGATTCCACAATCGTTAATTGTATCATTTAATTCACAATTATAAGTTTTATACCATTTAATAACCAAATTTTTAGTATATAAAAAGTCCAACTTGCCAATTATGGATTTTAAAGTCAGATAGTTTCTTTCGTCATTATCAACTAGTATTATTTTTATCACTAATTTAAGTATACGGCAAAAAAGAAAATGTTGCAAACTTTTTTTGCTGTTTACAACAAGTTATTAAAAAGATATAATTCACTATTTGTATACATATAAGTTTTATTTTGATATAGATTTTCAAAATTTTGAAAAATTTCTTCCAGCATTTCGCCTTTGCCAATTAAGTGTATTTCTCTATTAACTACTTTTTTCTTTATAAATAATAGTATTTCCTCATTGCTATTAAAGTAATTAAAAGGAATCAAATAGCTTTTAATTTGCTTATATTCATCAATAAAAGTAATAGTTAAATAAGTATTTGTAATATTTATATAAGCATTTGTATTGTTTAATTTATATATTTTAGTTTCATTAATAAATAATATTTTGCGATAATTAAATTTTTCTAAAACGAGCTTTGTTAAACTTATATCAGCTGGAGTGTAAGTCTCATTAATAATAACTTTGATTGTATCACCAAATAAATTGTTATTAAGATTATAATCTGAAAGTATTTTAGAATATACTTTTAGAAATTTATCTATACTATATATTTTACCATTGCTAATTATTTTTTTATTTATTTTGTATTTTATAGTTTTATTCTGCTTTCTAACTTTTAAGTATATCATATCATCAT
Organism: uncultured Bacilli bacterium; assembly: GCA_944363815.1. Classification (GTDB taxonomy): domain Bacteria; phylum Bacillota_I; class Bacilli_A; order RF39; family UBA660; genus Onthocola_B. Next base: position 4,911 of record CALVVI010000056.1, read on the forward strand.
TTAAATATAGTATATTGTTTACTTTCATCTTCTTTACCTCTTTTATATTTTTCTTTAGTTGCAGCACCGCCATGTAGATGTTTTGTTTTATTATGACTATTTAATATTACTTTAATTTCATCTGCTATTTTCTTATTTATTTTTATAAGTCTTAAAGACAAATCCGTATGGATTGTGCTTTTGCTAATAGAAAACTCTTCAGCTAATTCACGAATTGTCTTTTTAGTTTTTAACATATAATTAGCTTCCTTTAATACTCTACTTTTAATATATTTATCCATAACCAAATAACCCCTTAATAAATTATATTATTAAGGGGTTAGTTTATGTTATTACTGAAGATCATTTATGTTCATTGTGTAAAATTCTTCAGGATTTATTGTATTGCCATTATAATATACTTCGAATAAAAGACAGTTTTCGCTTTCATCATCAAGCAAATTATCTCCGCTTTTTCCTATAATGCTCCCACTTGTAATAACGTCATCCTTTTTTACAGATATTTCCCCTAAACTATAGTATACTGTTTTCAAATTAGGATTATGTGTTATTTCAACAACATTACCTAATATTTCATCTTGATCAATATTAGTTACTGTTCCATCATAGACGCTTACAATATCAAAAACTTCTGGTGCTGAATAAAGAATTCCACTATTTTGCAAGTAAGTATGTTCATAATACACTAATGAGTTTTGTTGTTTGGTTTCATCATCTTGAATGTTATAATATGACTTACTTACATTTACATTTTCGGAGGTATAGGGCTTTACTATTTTTACATCAGACACACTTTCTTCATTTTTGATAACCGGAGTTATATTATCTTCTTCTAAAGCATTTACCGATAAATCTTCAGGATAATTTACTTTGCTTTGTAATGTGTTTCCTAAAAATGAAATGCTAATAAATAAAATACCTATTACTAATACGTATACTGTCGGTAGAACAAATCCTTTTAATTTTCTTTTTTTCATAATTCACCATCCTAATTAAAGTATGAGAATTATTTTTACATTTTATACATTAATTTTCGAAATATCAACATCTTGATAATAATGGGTTAAGATTTCTTCATAATTTGCACCGTTTTTGGCCATTTCATTAGCTCCATATTGACTCATACCAACGCCATGACCATATCCTTTTGTGGTTATTTTTATATTATCAGCAATTTCAATAGTAAAATCTGTTGACCGTAAATTTAGCAGACTTCGAAAAGTTGTACCTTTAAATTCTTTATTGTTTATCACTATAGATGTTACACGGTTAGTTGGGCTTCTATTTATGGAATCTATACTAATATTAGCGCAATCAATATCAAGTTTTGTACAAAAATCTGAAAAAGTAAATTCAGTTGTTACAATAAAATTTTTTACTGTTTCATCCCATGCAGAATCGACGCTTTTTAAATAATCTCTTTCTTCTCCAAATACTAAAGAAACGTCTTCTGTTGAACCATTACTCATAGCAAAGTAGTAGGCACTGATAATTTTGCCATTATATTTTATCACTATATTTTTTGTAGATTCTACAGCATCTTTAATTCTATTATAATAAAAATCAAAATCCGTCCCCCATTTTTTTTGCATCTCTTCAACGGTTATATAAACCTGGTTCGTGATATCAGTAACTAAATCATAACTCGTCGTCGAAGTAGAAATTTTTGCTAATGCATAACTTCTAGCAGCAACAGCTTGTGCTTTTAATGCTTCTATTTCAAATGATGCTGGCATTTCTCCAGCTACAACACCAATAACATATTCTTCTAAATCAAGATTTGTTTCCTCATTATTAGCTACATCCTTAATTGTTACCTCTACTTTATCATTATTAAAAAAAGCAGTTTCTTTCTTACTAGAACTGCTTATTATTGCTATAATACTTAAAATAATTGTAATTACTATTAGATATTTGTTTTTCATATATGCCTCGTTAACTATATGTTTTTCAAAAAAATAATAGAACTAATTAACAAATTCTATTACAAAGTTAGTTAGTAAATATCCTAAAGCTAAACTCAATAGAATAGTTAAAACACGCGTCTCAATAACTTTTCCCTTTTTTATAATGCCATTAAAATTTACTGCTGACAAGGCATAGGCAGAAATAAAAGAAAATATAATATACAAAATTACTTTATAGTCCATTATATTCTCCATTTTCAATTTGTTCTACTTTAGCGATTCTTCTTAAATGTCTTTCTTCGCTTGGATTCTTTGTAGCAATAAAAGTGTCAATGATTTTATAAACATTATCTAGGGGAATATTTATACCCATGGCAATTACATTAACACCATTGTGATTTTTGGCAGTAAATGCATCATTTTCATCAAATACTCGAGCACATTTGATGCCTTTTACTTTATTGGCTGCTATACTCATGCCAATACCAGAACCACAAACTAAAATTCCTAAAGTGTGATTTTTTAATACCTTATGACAAATATCAAAAGCAAAATCCGGGTAATCATCAACGGGGTTGTTCTCCAAAATTGATGTTTCAACTTCGATACCATTGTCATTTAAATATTTTATTATTTTGTTTTTATATTTAACCCCTTGATGGTCCACTCCTAGAAAAATTTTTATTTTAATCATCTCCCTAAACTAATTATACTAAAAAATTGAAAAAAAACAAAAATATTACTACTTTTGTTCTTTGTCTAAACCAAATTTTTTATTAAATTTTTCAATATTTCCAGTCTTTTTTGCTCTTCCTTGTGTTCCTGTGTAGAATGGATGACATTCACTACAAATTTCAACATCAATTTTGTCTTTAGTTGAGCGAGTTGTAAAAGTTGCCCCACAAGCACAAGTAACTACAGCATCTTTAACTTCTGGATGGATATTTGCTTTCATATTCTCTCCTTCCGCCATGTCAAATTCATGACATAGTAATTCCTTTTGTCTACAATATTATAACATACTTTTTTATAATGACAAGCAAAAATCTAATAAAAAATCAATTC
>CALVVI010000057.1 GCA_944363815.1 uncultured Bacilli bacterium
CCAAATGGAGGCCGCCAGTAATTGGCCTTATAGGCCTTTACCAAAAACCACGTCTTTTAGGCGTGGATTTTTATTTACCTACTTTCGGTACCCATTACTATTTGATTTCGCCAATATATATATTGTTCATACTTATTGGATTTAATATTATTTTCAATTTCGGTAAAAATATTTTCTAATCCTAAAGATGATAATTCTTTTTTTACATCTTCATTAGCATTATAGTTGTGAAATGCATTTGCATCTGCCCAGTATGCTAAGTATCTTCCAATACTATCGATTAATTCTTCACTAGCATTAAAATTTATTATTGATTGGATGGCTTGATTATCTTTTCTTTTGGCTTTATATAGGTAATCTATAATAGTATCTTCTAAAGATGCTTCAATAATTGGGGTTGTAGAAAACTGAGTTTTTATTTTTTCTATTTGTTGAAAAGCAATATCTTTAAAATCAACATTAGGATTAATTAATGTTTTATTAACCCCTATAGTTGTTAGTTCAGCATTATAACTTGGTATAATGGTAGGATCATCTTTGTAAAGATCGTAACCACCAATTTCACCATTTTTTGTGTAAAATTCTATAGAATTATCTAGTGCTTCTTGGATATCTTTGGCAATATTAAAATCAAATATTTTATCATTTATTCTCCGGTAATTATCTAATATTTCTTTTGCTTGAGTAATAATGTTTTGGGCTTCTTCAGAAGATATTTTAGATGAAATACTTAGCATTAATCTAGCATATTCCTCTAAGTAGCTAATAGATTTAGATGCTAAATCAAATAAGTATCCATTTATTAACCTATATAGTGTGGAATCATTTATTGAGATTTTATATTTTTTTAAAATTTGTATTATTTCAACCATTTTATTATTTAAAGTAATACCTATATTAGGCACTTTATCTTTATATGTTGGTAGATCAATACTATTAACTATTTGGCCAACTTTTTTAATTAGTTTTTCAGTTTGTTGCATAAGAATTTCTACTTCGAGTTCTCTTTTGGGCATATATCTCACCATTTATATCATACCAAAATAAAAGTAATATTTAAATACAATTTTAAATATTACTTTGTTTTTTACGTTAATTTGTAAATAATACTTTTTCAGATTTGTATTGTTTGATAATGTAATAGATAACTATAACTATTATGATTATTGTTGATGCAAACATGAGTATTAAATGTAATATGTTTAGATTGCCATTAGTAATATCTGTGAATATGACACTGAAGTTAATAAATGGAATAATTGATAATAACCAATTGTTGGATATGTTTAGCATGAAAGCAATCATTCCTGGAAAGAAAGCAATGAATGTAAGTGGTGTTAGAGCACTTTGGGCTTCTTTGAAAGTTTTGGACATACTTGCTATTGCTATACATAAGCCACTGATCATGATTGAGAATGCTATGATAATAACTATAGAACTAATAATTATTGGAGCATTTAATAGATTAGCACCATTATAGATATCAAATGTATTTTGGATATAGATAATAGCTAGAATTGCTAATATCAGGCTTAGTAAGCCCGTTATTATTGATGATAATGTAACACTAAGTAATTTACCAATAATGATATCTTTGCTTTTGATTGGGAATGTTAGAAGTGTTTCTAATGTTCCTCTTTCTTTTTCTCCAGCAGTGGCATCAGTTGCTGGGTATGTAGCTGATACTGTTATAGCCATAAGTATGAATAGGAATGCGTAATTTACGATGTAATTACTGTAGAAGTTTTGTTGTTCAATACTTTTTTGTTCATAAGTAAGTAGGTTATTAAAAGTATTGACATCAACATTATTTTCAGTAAGGTAATTGGCTTCTAGAACTGATTTGTAAGTTTCTAAGTAACTTTGAGCCATGGAAGCCGCCCCGCTACTTTCGATATTGGCTTCATCATAGTTGATAACATAGTTAGTATTGTCTTTAGTTATATAACTGTTTAGTTCTTGGTTGTTAAAGCTACTTTCTAAATCTTTTGTTGAAGCAACAGTGTAATCAATTTCTAAATTATCTAGTATTTCAATTTCTGTAGGACTTAATTCGTAATTGAAACCTATTTTATTGTAAGCTTCAATGTTAGCTTCTGTTTGACTTTGGAATAAAGCTGACATACCTATAATTATTAAGGGAATAAATATAGGTATTATTAGCATCATAGCTAAAGATTTTTTATCACGGAATAGTTCACGTAATTCTTTTTTTAAAATAAGTAATGTTTTATTCATGAGTGTCACCTACTAAAGTAAAGAAAGCATCACGAAGATTTGTGGTTTTTGTTTCTTTTTTAATTTGTTCTGGAGTCCCAGTAGTAATTATTTTACCTTTATTAACCATGATAATCATATCACAGATGTTTTCTGCTTCTTCCATATAATGGGTTGAATAAAGAATAGTCTTTCCTTTTTCTTTTTCACTTTTGATAAAGTTTAAAATTATTTGACTAGTTATAATGTCTAGACCACTTGTTGCTTCATCAAGTATGTAATATTTTGGATTATGGACCATGCATCTAGCAATGTTAACTCGTTGAGTTTGGCCAGTTGATAGTTTTTCAATGCGATTATAAAGGAAAGCATCCATATTAAGTATTTTGCTTATTTCCTTTATTCGGGTATCAATTTCACTAGCAGGAACATCGTATATTTCTGCACACATTTTAAGTAGTTCGTATGGTGAAATAGTGCCATAGATTTTGGTGTTACCAGAAAGATAAGCTAACATCTTTTTGATATCAGTTTCATTTTTTTCATAAGTTAAATCATCGATGGTAATACTTCCCTTGTTTGGTGTCATGATACCAGCAATCATACGAAGTAGTGTTGTTTTACCAGCACCATTTGGACCAAGGATACCTAATATTTCTCCTTCTAAAACATCAAATGATAAATCATTCACAGCAGTAAATTCAAGGCGCTCTTTTTTCTTGTTAGTTTTAATAAATTTTTTGGTTACATTTTTAATCGTAATCATAATTTCCTCCTTCACAATTATATTATAGTGACAATATTCTGTAAATAGATTTTTAGTTGTTTCTATCTTACTTTTTAAATTATGGTATAATTTATATGATAAGGAGGTAGTTATGAAAGCAGTAGCTATCAAAGAGGTTAAACAATTTGAAATAAAAGAAATTCCAGAACCAAATCCTGATGGAAAGAAAGTTATTATTGAAGTTAGTAAAACGGGTATATGTGGTTCTGATATTCATTATTGGGTAAATGGAGAACCGAAAGGCTTGGTAATGGGACATGAATTTTCTGGTGTAGTATTAGATCCGGGAGATCGTTTAGATTTAATTAAAGGAGATAGAGTAACGGCATTACCAATATCACCATGTGGTAAATGTGAAGCATGTCAAAATGGTGATGTACAATTTTGTCCAGAAACTTGGAATCAAGCAGTTGGTTTGTCAGTAGATAATCCTGGAGGACTTACTAGCAAGATTGCTGTTCGGAGTGATATGGTTATTAAAGTACCAGATAATATTCAGGATGAAGAAGTGGCAATGGTAGAACCACTTGCTGTAGGACTTCATGCTGCTCATTTAGGAAGAATTGCTGTTGGTGATGATGTTTTAGTAATTGGGGCTGGTATTATCGGTCTTGCTTCAGCAGAATTTGCGAAGAAAGAAGGAGCAAGTTATGTAGCTATTACAGAAACTAATAAAGCAAGAGGAGAAAAAGCAGTTGATTTAAAAGTTGCAGATGAATACTATGATGCAACAGATAAGGATTTAGTTAGTAAGTTAATGGCAAAAACTAATGGGGGATTCGATGTAGTTATCGAATGTGTCGGTAATGGGGCTGCTGTAAATAGTGCGTTATCTTTGGTTAAGCCTGGTGGCATAGTAGTTTTAGTTGGAGTTGCAACAGATGCAGTACCAACTTATACAGTAATGGCTGTTATGAAAGAATTAGTTGTTCAAGGGGCGATTGCTTATACTTATAATGAATTTAAATCTTGTATTGATTTAATAGCTCGTAAGCAAGTTGATGTGCTAAAATTCGTCGATGATATTGTGCCTTTAGAAAGAGTACAAGAAGCGTATGAAAGACTAACAAGTGGAACAGATGCGGCGGTTAAGATTTTAGTTGATCCAAAGAAGTAAGATATGTGTTTTAAAGCATGTCTTTTTTTGTTATAATGTATAGCAAGTTATGAAAGTTTTTGCGCAAGCAAAAATTTTTATAACTGCATTGTACTATGATTTCTAACAAAAAGTCATGTAAGGGGAAAGTGATATATTTATTTTGATTGCAATTATTCAGTTATATATTTTTATCTAAAAATTGATTAAATTTAGTTGAAATGCTTTTTTGATAGTAAAAGGGTTAATGTGTTTACATTTGTTTTTTCCATTCTTAATATTAGAAAATAAATAATCATTTGTTATTTTGTCTTTGTTTTGTAACCAATATGCACGTAACAACTTTAGAGTAATTTTTGGAAGTGGAACATATCTTTCTTTATTACCTTTGCCAATTACTCTTATTTTGTGTTCTTTAGATAAAATATCTGATACTTTTAAAGAAGCAACTTCAGATATACGTAGACCAGAGCCATAAGCAAGTATTATCCAAAGTTTATGTTTGATATTAAATTCGTTATTAAAAATAGAGATAACTTGTTCTTTAGTAAGTAAAGCTTTCCCTTGTGATATTGTTTGAATCTGTTAAGATAGCTGATGTAGTTATTAATAGTTCTTTCGCTACATCCACGTGTCTTAAGTAGATCTTTGACTTTTTGTAAGTCATTAGTCATATAAAAAAACTTCTTTCTATCTCAACTAGAAACAAAGGTCTTGCTTATTTTTTTAAATTGGTTATAATATTACCTGTACAAAGCAAGAAAGTATGTTTCAGGTGAGAATCCATATGATGATAGACATGTGGCATCGGAATTTACAATAGAATAATAGAATTTTATTATGCTTTTGTGCTATACTTTTATTGGGTGATGCAATAATGATTGAAGAATTAGAAAATAAGTATGTAGATTTATTAATTAATAGATGTTTGAGTTTTAAGAATGGTAATTCTTTATTTATTAATTATTATAGTGATAATGATGCCTTTGTGGAAAAATTAGTAACATCAGCAAAATCTAGAGGTATAGAAGATATCTATTTAGATAAAAATGATAAAGAAGAAAGACATCAAAAATTACTTCAGAGTGTTGAAGAAATAAATAATGATGATTATTTTGATGATCATATATGGGATGAGTATGCCAAAAAGAATGCGGCATTCTTGATGCTTTCAACAGAATTTCCCGGTTATTTTGCAGATATTCCATCGGAAAATATGACTGCGGCTGCGCTTAAATCTAGAACTAGTAAGCCAGTTTATAAGTTAAAGCAACTTACTAATGATATTTCTTGGTGTATTGCTGTAATACCAAATAAAATTTGGGCGAAGAAAAAATTTCCGGATTTAAGTGAAGATGATGCTTACAATGAATATTTTAAATTGATGTGTCATTGTACAATGGTCGATAGGGAAAATCCGATAGAAGAGTGGAATAAATTTTTGGATAGACAAAGAATGTTAGTAAGTAAATTGAACGAATTGCAAATTACAAAAATGCATTATACTAATTCTTTAGGAACTGATTTGGTTATTGGACTTTCTCCGGATGCTTTATGGCAATGTGCAGGATATGAGGGCGATGATACAATAGTTAATATGCCAACTTATGAAGTATTTACTTCACCAGATTACAGATTAACAGAGGGAGTAGTTTATGCATCAAAACCTCTTATGTATGGGGGAGCACTTGTCGATAAATTTTGGGTTAAATTTAAAAATGGTAAAGTAGTAGATTATGATGCAGAAGTAGGTAAAGAAATATTAAAAGGTATTATTGAAAGTGATGAATACTCATGTTTCTTAGGAGAATGTGCATTAGTTGATAAGAATACGGCGATAGCACAAACTAATTTTGTTTATGGAGAGACTTGTTTGGATGAAAATGCTTCTTGCCATATAGCCCTTGGAGATGCATTTCCAGAATGTTTGAAAGGTGCTGAAGATGAAAGTATCGACGAAAGAAGAGAAAGGGGACTAAATCACTCAGATAATCATGTTGATTTTATGATTGGAACAGATGATTTAAATATAGTTGCAGAAACTAAAAATGGAGAAATGTTAATATTTAAGAATGGAGAATTTAATTTATGAATGAATTACCAATAGATGTTTTAGTTAATAAAGATAATTTGCTTCCAAGTGATTATTATCCAAAGGATTTAATTACAACTGATGAAAATGAAAATAATTTTCATAAATATAACGATCATCAATTGAAGCCGATGATAAGAAGAGATATTTATCCGTATGTTCAAAAAATGATAGAAGATGCTAAACAAGAAGGGGTAGAAATAATTGTTGATAGTGGATATAGGTCATATAATTATCAACAAAAAGTATTAGACAAGTTAATTGAAGAAGTTGGAGATGCCGCATATCAAAAAGTAGCGTTACCAGGTGCTAGTGAACACCAAACGGGCTTAGCTTTTGATATAGCATACTATCGTAATGGTGTGTTTGATGATGATGTAAAGGAAGAAGATAAGGAAGCTATTTGGCTTGCTAATAATTCTTATAAATATGGATTTATTTTAAGATATCCTAAAGGTAAAGAAGAAATTACAGGATTTCAATTTGAGCCATGGCATTTTAGATTTGTTGGCTTAGAGCTTGCTCACAAATTATATGAAGAAGGCATAACTCTAGATGAATATTATGCAAGAAAAGAAAATACAAGTTTAAAAAGATAATTTAAAAGTTTTTCCAATTCAACCAAAAAACTTTTTAAGTTAATTGAAAGTATTGGTGAGGAATTTGTATTTATTAATAAAAAATACATGACAAATTGACAAGTAAAATTAAAATACCGCCAAAAAATGCGATTTTTGGCGGTATTTTATCAATGCATGACAAAATGTCATATATAATCTTTTATTATAGAATATTCCTTTATTAAATCATTTAATTTAAATGTTGCATTGGCACTTGATGGGCTGGGAAGACAAAATATAGGTATTGTTGTTTTATAATTCTTAATTAAATTGTTATAAGCGGTTTTTCCGGTGCAAAAGACGGCTTGGATGTTGGCAATTTTTGTTATCATATCAATGTCATTTAATTCGTAGTTTTTGATTGAGGCATCACTTGATGCATGAATATCACAAGATTTAAATACATCCCATAAGGCTATATGATTATCATGTAAAAATTTAATTTTATCTTCTTTTGTTTGTAGCTTAGTATTAAATAAATGTTCTAGTATTGGCCAAAATCTATTGGATTGATGAGCATAATAAAATCCTATTTCTCGGGATTTGACACTAGGAATACTACCTAAAATTAAAATTTTAGAATGATTATCATATATTGGAGATAACTCATGAGTTACTAACATATTCATCACCGTTTTTAAGTATTATAACAAAACTGTAATAATTTTTACAGTTTTTGTTTGCTATAATTTTAGTGAGGGAGGGATTTATGCTATTAATTATTTCTATACCTTTTATAGCATTAGTAATTATAGTGGTGGGAAAAATAATAAATATAAGGAGA
>CALVVI010000058.1 GCA_944363815.1 uncultured Bacilli bacterium
GGATAGAAATAAACAAATATTAAAATATTGTCCTAATTTTTATAAAATAATTGAATTTACTCCTTATGAAGAGGATAGAATTGGGGATAAATTAATTAGTCTATATCAAAAATATATATTTAAAATTGATATTAATAATCCTGAGGATGTTGAATCTGTTAAACAATTAGATCATGTAATTAGTAAATATATAGATGACTATATGTTTAGAAAAGAAATGCAAAAGCAAATTCTTAATATCAAAGTTCGCCGGGATACTAAAGACATCTTAAAAGAAATCATTAAATCTATTTTAAAAATATTTGACAATTATGAAGAATATACAACTCGGGTAATTTACATTTCCCGTTGGATTTAAGGGCTTAATTAACAGCTCTTTTTTTCTTGATGTTTATCTTAATAATTAATAACAACAATAAAATTGTGATAAATCCTAATATAATCCATGGAAAAACTTTATAAATAGCTATTGAATTATAAAAGTTGTTAGCCACATATTCACTTACAATAATGAGTAATATAAATATTATCCCAAAAGGAATAATATTTCTTTTGGCATTTATTAATTCTTTAAACTTTAAGGAACAAAGAGATAAAGCTATAAATATATCAAAAAACCAACCAGCTGAAACAAAGTTTTCAATATTTTCTATAAAATTAAATAAACTTATTTTCCTTAAAACGGAATACTCCGGATAACTATAAATGTTTACACATTCTCCTAAAACAATAATTATTGAAAATACTACTACTAATATTGTAGTCATGCTAATCAAATAATATTTTAAATTTTGTTTAAATTCTATTTTTTCTCCAACTAAAGTTATAAATGGAGCTGTTGAAAGAACTGTAAATATAATTGTAGTTTTTAGTAAATCTTGTGGCTTAACACTAAATACTGGTAAAATGTTGCTAAAATCAAATTCATTAACTAATAAAATAGTTTTTATAAAAATTAAAAACAGGCTTATGACAAATAAAACTTGAGCAACATAGGTTATCTTATTTATATTTTTAGGATTTAAAAATGTAGCTAAAAATATAAATGGGAGACAAGAAACTACAGATGGTGTAAATGGCAAGAAATAAGAATAAAGAAAAGTTGCTAAAATAATTAAAATAATAAATATTAAAAATAAAAGATAGATGATATATACTATTCGAATTATTATATTTAATATATTTTTCTTAGCAATAAGTTCTTTTAATGATACATTGCTATTTTTATTAACATAAGATGTTATATAAATAATACCAATGCCTAATATAGTACCCAGAATTATTGCTAAATAAGCATCTTTGCTACTATATAAAAATAGTGTTGAAATGCCTCCACCAAGAAAAAGACTTCGTGATAAAAAATATCCTAAAATTCCTTTATTAGTTTTCATCTTGCACCTCATATATTAATCCCTTTTTATTGATATAAAAATCAATATTACTTTCAATATCTAGGTTTACCCAAAAATTTTCTTCTTTAATTCTATTTTTTTGGTAATACGCCTCAGCTAAAAATAAAATATCACATTTATTTTCTTGAATAGTTTTAAAAAAATCAGCAACTTTGTGATTAATGACCTCTTGGAAATCTTTATTTAATTTATTTAAAGTATCTAAATTTCTAATGTCATAATTTGGTTCATTATCCATAATTTTTCCTGTTAAATTACCAGTAATTTCTATTTTATTTGAAGCATTTATTTTAGTTTTCCCTTCTGAAATAGCAATGGAGAAATACTTTTCATCATATTCCTTCGAAATTATTGGTCGATAAAAATTGTGACTAAGTATATTATATATTGTGGCTTCATCATTATCTAATGTGGCTTTATATTGGTATTTATCGAAAATTGCTAAACCAGCAATTTTAAACTGTTTGTCATCTAATTTAATGTTCGAAAAACAAGTATCTTTACCAAAAGCAATAATTTCTTCTACAACTTGATCAAACGTTTTTAAAACGCTACTATTACTTGAATAATTCAAACTTTCTAATAAATCGATAATTGCGCCACTAGCGACCGGATTTTCATCGGTGGTAGTTTTAAGTATTTCTTCAGGTTTATTATCTAATGAAGATATTACATAAAAGTTTTCTCGAAAATAAGTACTTCTCATAAAAAAGTCAATTATGGAATCAAATCTTCCGTCGACGATACTTTCACTTAAAATCATCAATTTTACATGAGTATAATTAGCTTTCTTAGATAGTAAATCTGCAGCCTTTTCTAAAGCCTTAGCTAAAGAACGGTCTTTACCGGTTTTAGTATAAGTTTTAATTTTATTAGAATCTTTATCTGTTTGATCATTTAATACTTCTAAAGTAACAATATACTTATCATCCTGATAATCGATACCGACTGCAGAAATAATACCTAAGTTATTGATTTCTTTATAATCATAACAACCTGTCAATAGAAATAATGCTATTATTAAAATTATTTTTTTCACATTTCCTCCTTGCTTTTTTGTTTGGTCATATTTTTATTTGTAAGTAACGTACTTCGCTTGGTATCTTTTTTTATTGCTTTTTTTATTACAGTGTTAAAAAAATATTCTTTATTAAATGGCGCTAGAGGAGCAAAGAATGGTTTATTAAAACTAGTAATATTAGTAGTATATATTAAGAAAAACAATAATCCTAAAGTAATACCATAAAGGCCAAAAAAGCCAGCAGCAAGAATAAAAATAAATCTAAAAAAACGAAGAGAATTATTTATTTCTACATTACTAAAAGTTAAGCTCGATATAAAAGTAATAGCTATAACTATTATTGTAATCGGGGAAGCAATACCAGCAGATACAGATGCTTCTCCCAAAACAATAGCTCCTAAAATGGATATAGCAGAACCATAATTTGAAGGAAAACGCAAGTCGCTTTCTCTTAATATTTCGCACACGCCTAGCATTAAAAAAGTTTCAACAATTGTGGGAAAAGGAACCCCATTTCTTTGAATAGCAAAATCGACGAGTAAACTAGTTGGAATAGTCTCTTGATTGTAATTCATAATGGCAATATATAATGCTGGAGCAATCATAGATAGAAAATAAGAGAACAGCCTTAAAATTTTAATAAAATTAATATTTTTACTTTTGGAATAATTATCAATATTTGGATTAATAAAATCAATAAAAAACGCAGGAATAATTAATACATATGGAGTAGTATCAATAACTATTGCCATCTTGCCTTCCAAAAGAGCAGTAGCAACCATATCGGGCCTTTCAGTTTGCAAAAATGTTGGAAATACATTATTATTTTCCCCTGCAATTAAAAAACCCAGTGAACTTGAATCAATTATACCATCGATATCAATATCATCAATTTTTTTTAAAACTTCTGCAACAGCTTCTTCTTCAACAATATCATCAAAATACAAAAGTCCTACTTGCGTACTTGTTTTTCTTCCTATAACTCGGTTTTCAATCTTTAAGTTATGTGATTTTAATCTTCTTTTAATAAGTCCTAAATTTATTTGATAATTTTCCGTAAAAGAATCTTTTGGCCCATTAATAGCTTTTTCGACATCAGCATTAGCAACACTTCTATTGATATCTGCTCTTGTTTCAACAGCATAAATATTATTTTTGAGAATTACAATAGTAAATCCATTAGTTAAAAAATATTCTATTTCATCAGCATTTTTAATCGTTTTAGTATTTGGCCCCGCCAAAAAAGATTTAAGATTATATTTATTTATCTTATCTTTGCTTGCAATTAAGTTTTTTAAAATATAATCATTAACCTTATTACTTCCACTTACAGTTTCTAAATATAATACATATACTATATTAAATAAATTTATTTGAATTTCTTTAATTATTAAATCTGGAGTCTTATTAAATTCTTTTTTTAATCTATCAACTATTTTATTCATGCTCATCACCATTTATAATATTTGCTAAATTTTGGAAATTATAACTTAAATGCTTTATTAATTTACATAAGTGTTTTATAATTTTACTTGGTGAGGCAAGTGCAAGTGAAAATTGAAAGATTTGATGATTTGGGACGGGGTATTGGTTATATAAATAATAAAGTAACATTTATCGATAAAGTTGTTCCAGAAGATATAGTTGAAGTTGAACTTACTAAAGAAAAGAAAAAATATAATGAAGCTAAGTTAATAAAAATTATTAAGCCATCACCACTTAGAATTGATGCTAAATGTCCATATTTTTCTAAGTGTGGTGGCTGTCAGTTCCAAAATATAACTTATGAAAATACCATTAAATATAAAAAAGAAAAAATAGTTAATATATTTTCTAAACACAAAATATCTATTTTTCCAGAAGTAATCACTAATATTAGTCCTTATAATTATCGTAATAAAATTACTTTGAAAGTGAATAACTATAAGATTGGCTTTTATATTAATAAAACTCATAATTTAGTAGAGATTAATAAATGTTTATTAGCAAATCCTGCTATAAATGCCTCAATTCCCTTAATAAAAAGATTTAACATCTGTAATGGCGAAGTAACTATCAGATGTAATCAAAATGCCGAAATTTTAATTGTTATTAATAGCCAAGATAATTTAAATATTGATATTACTTATTTAAAATCTAAAATAAAACTAGTAGGTATTGTTGTAAATAATAAAACTTATTATGGCGAAAATTCCTTGTTTGAAAGAATGAATAATTTATTGTTTAAAATTTCCTATGATTCATTTTTTCAAGTTAATCCTTTTATTGCTTCCCGATTATTCCAAATTATTGGGGATAATATAGACTCTTCTGATAAAGTGCTAGATTTATATTGTGGGGTAGGTACATTAAGTTTAATGGCTGCTAAAAAGGCTCAAAAGGTATTAGGTATTGAAGTAGTCCCTAATGCCATAATTAATGCTTTATTTAATGCTCGCGTTAATGATTTAAATAATACCCAATTTGTAATCAATGATGCTAGCACTGCTATATCTAAAATAAAGCCAGATTTTAATAAAATTATTGTTGATCCTCCTCGTAGTGGTCTTACTAAAAATATCATAGATGTTTTATTAAAAATAAAGCCCGATGCGATTATTTATGTATCATGTGATCCTCAAACCCTTGTTAGAGATTTTACTCTTCTAAGTAGTATTTATGATATAAAGAAAAGTTATATTTTAGATATGTTTAGTTACACTTATCACATTGAAACAATACTAATACTTACAAAGAAAACTTAAAAAATGTATATCAAAAGCCTTAAAAAATGTATATTAAAAGTCTTAAAAAATGTATATTTGCCAAGATTACTCGATGAAAAAATTGATGATTATTTAAGTACTTTTGGAGCAATATCAATCGAAGGCCCCAAATGGTGTGGTAAAACATGGCTATCATTTAAGCACGCGAAAAGTTCTGTGTTTTTAGATGATGCTGAAACATTTGCCCAAGCTAAATTAGATTTAGAATTGATATTAAATAAAGAGGCACCAGAATTAATTGATGAATGGAGCTTAGTCCCTAAAATATGGGATCGAATAAGAAGAAAATGCGATGAAGACTCAACAAAAGGAAAATATATTTTGACTTGCTCAACCGAATTAAATGAAAATGTAAAAAAAGAAATTAGACATTCTGGTGCAGGTAGAATAGGCAAAGTAAGAATGGTACTCAAAAAAATGTCAGTTTAAACAAGATTGATATAAAAGATATTGCTAATTTAGTTGTTCGAGGAGGATGGCCAAGCAATATTAAAACTAAAAGGGAAAATGCAACATCAATACCTAAAAGCTATATTGAATCTATTTTAGATAAAGATATGAACGATTATAAAAAAAGAGACAAAAATAAAATGCGTTTGTTATTAAAGTCACTTGCTAGAAATGAATCTACTATAGTAAGCAATCAAACAATTATAAAAGATATTGATGATTACGAAGATACTGATTTAATTGAAAGCCAAATAACTTTAAATGATTATTTAGATGTATTAAATCGTCTTCATATAATCGAAAATCAAGAAACATATAGCGAGAATTATCGTTCTCCACAGAGGCTTGGAAAATCTCCGAAAAGACATTTAACTGATCCTTCTCTTGCTTGTGCTTGTTTGGATTTAAATGCATATAAATTATTAAGCGATTTAAAAACATTTGGCTTTATGTTTGAATCTTTAGTTGCAAGAGATTTAAGAATATATATTGAGCATTTGGGAGGTCATCTATTCCATTTCCGTGATAATGTTTCTGGATTGGAAGTTGATGCTATATTAGAGTTTGCCGATGGTCTTTATGCGGCAGTAGAAATAAAATTAGGGTACGATAAAGTTGAAGAGGCTAAAATAACTTTACAAAAGCTTTATGACAATATGATAATTAAACCTCAATTTATGTGTATAATAACAAGTAATTTTAATGCAGTTGTAAAAGATCCTGAAACAGGCATTTACATTTTGCCAATTACTGCTTTAAAGCCTTAAGTTTGTCAAACTGTTGCAAAGTTGTTGCAGTCTGTCATTTATTTTGTTAAAATCAATATTGAATGGAGAGTGTGTTATGCAAGAATTAATGTTGTCCCTCATGAGTAAATATGGTTATTTTGCAGTATTTGCTTTAATTGCTATTGAAAATATTTTTCCGCCAATACCATCAGAAGTAATTTTAATCGGTGGAGGATTTCTAACTACAACAATTAACTTAAATGTTGTAATTATGATTATTGCAGCAACTCTTGGCTCTGTAATCGGCGCTATAGCCCTATATTTTATTGGTAAAATCTTTAATAAAGAACGATTAAAAAAAATAGTATCTGGTAAAATAGGTAAAATACTAAGACTTAAAGAAAAAGATATCGATATGGCAGATGAATGGTTCGACAAAAAGGGAAATATAACTGTATTTTTCTGTCGTTTTGTTCCCATAGTTCGAAGTTTAATATCAATTCCGGCGGGAATGAGTGAAATGCCAATGCTTAAGTTTTTAGCATATACTACAGTTGGTTCTCTTATTTGGAATACTGTCTTAATTTTTATTGGTAACCGAGTAGGAGATAATTGGGAATCAATATTAGGTATATTTGATAAATATTCTCACATTGTTTTAATTATCTTAGTAATTATATTTATTGGCTTTATAGTTTGGTTCTATAAATTTAGAAAAACAAAGAAAAATAAAAAAGCTAATTAGAATTTTATTCTAATATCATAATTTGTTTTTTAGGATATTAATATTGC
>CALVVI010000059.1 GCA_944363815.1 uncultured Bacilli bacterium
TAAAGAATTTAAAATCAGTTTTAGATTTATTCTTAGTGAAAACTCCTGCTTCAATCGATATTGACCATTTAAAAAAAGAGTTATTAGAAATTCCTAATGTAACTGATATTCATCATATCCATGTTTGGAGTATCGATGGCGTAAATAACTATGCAACACTTCATGCTGTAAGTGATGTTAAAGATTTAACTGCTGCCAAAAAAGCTATAAAAGAATGCTTAAAGGAACATGGAATTGCTCATAGTACTATCGAACTAGAAAGTTCTAAGGAAAAATGCCCTGAACACGATTGTGTGGTAAAAGTATCAAATAGTACCCACCACCATCATCATTAATGTAAACTCGCAAGAGTTTTTTCTTTTTCTCTTGACTTAGAGTTATCTCCAGACGTTATGATATAATTAGTTAATAAAGGAGGATTATGAAAAAATTAGTAATTTATTTTTCTCATACTGGGGAAAACTATATGAGTGATGGCATTAGAAACATCGATAAGGGCAATACCGAAATGGTTGCTGAAAAGATTGCTGCCAAAACAGGAGCAGATCTATTTAAAGTAGAAACTATTAAGGATTATCCATATGACTATTATGAATGTTGTGCTGAAGCTAAGAAAGAATTGCAAAGTCAAGCAAGACCAGAGTTAAGGGTGTAAAAAATTTTTGTAGGTAAATTGTCATTATATGGTATACTGCATTTTTTCGTTGTCTAGTTTTATTTAATTATTATATAATATAATTAGTGATTGATATGAAGAAAATAGTTTTAAAAATTTCAGGGATGACTTGTAGTGCTTGTTCTTCAGGATTGGAAAAATACCTTTCTAAACAAAAAGGAATAATTAGTGCATCCGTAAACTTAGTATTATCCTTAGCAACAGTAGAATATGATAGTATTTCAGTTAAGACGATCGAAAAATATATTTCGGAAGCAGGTTTTAAAAGTCTCGGCGAATTTAAAAGAATAGATGAATTAGAATCTAATTCTAGTGATAAACATAAATTAATTATTTTAGGTGTAGTTATAATATTTTTAATGTATGTTTCTATGTATCATATGTTTAATGCTCCAGCATTCCCTTTGTTTAATCATAATCATCCAGTAATATTAGCAACATTTATGCTATTAGTATCAATTATATTTTTAATCTATGGTTTCGATATTATCAAAAGTGGTATTAAAAATTTAATTCACAGAATGCCAAACATGGATACTCTTGTAATGTTTAGTGTCATTTGCAGTTTTTTATATAGCCTTTATGGATACATCCAAATAATTTTTGGTAACCTTAACTTTATTCACAATCTATATTTTGAATCTACTTGCATGGTTATTTATTTTATTAAGTTAGGACGTTTCATTGAAACACTCGGTAAAGATAAAACTAAGAGTGCCCTAAAAGAACTAGTGCAAATAACTCCCGAATATGCGGTATTAAAAAAAGAAGATGAAGAAGTTAAAGTAACAATAGATGAAGTAAAAGAAAATGACTTACTTATAAGTAAAGCGGGAGAAAAAATTGCTGTTGATGGCATCGTTAAAAATGGTAAAAGTTATGTTGATGAATCGTTTATCACCGGAGAAGCAAATCCCGTTTTAAAAAAGGCTGGAGATAATGTTATCGCCGGGGCTATCCTTTATGATGGTTATTTAGAGTACAATGCTAAAAGAATAGGTAAGTCTTCAACAATATCCCAAATTATTGAAATAGTTATTAACGCAACTTCTAATAAGAGCAAGATTGAGCGTCTTGCTGATAAAATAAGTGGTTATTTTGTCCCAATAGTTATAGGTATAGCTATATTATCATTCATAATACATTTACTTGTTGGAACAGCTTTTGCAGATTCCCTAACACACTTTGTAACTATTTTAGTTGTTGCTTGTCCTTGTGCTTTAGGCCTAGCAGTACCACTAGTTAATGTCGTAGACAATGGTTTATGTGCTAAAAAAGGAATATTTTTGCGTAATGGTGAAGTCTTAGAAAAAGCCAAGGATATTGATACTATTGTCTTCGATAAAACTGGTACCTTAACCTATGGTAAATTAAATGTTTATAAAATGTTTAATTATTCTAAACTTACAGATAAAGAATTATTAAACATAGTTGCCAATATTGAATCACTATCTAATCATCCAATGTCTAAAGCCTTCAAAGTAAAAGAAAAACTAAATGTTGCTAACTATCAAGTCATCCCCGGTAAAGGGATAAAGGGTAATATTAATTATAAAACCTATTATCTTGGTAATGCTAGTATCTTAAAAGATTTAAATATTGAAGATGCTTGCACTGAAAACTATCAAGAATTAACTACTACTGGTTGTAGCATAATCTATGTTGTTCAAGATAATAAAGTTATTGCTTTAATTGGTCTTCGAGATACAATTAGAAAAAATGTTAAGAGCGTTATTAAGAAATTTCAAGAATCTGGAATTGAAGTCATAATGCTTACCGGAGATAATAAAGAAACAGCTAGTATTATTGCTAGTGAAATAGGTATTACAAACATCTATGCTGATGTTTTACCCCAAGATAAAGCAAATACTATTGATAATTTAATTAATGATGGTAAAAAAGTTGCCATGGTAGGTGATGGTATCAATGATGCTCCGGCCTTAGTAAAATCTACTGTTGGTATAAGCATATCCGATGGCACCGATATTGCAGCATCTTCATCAGATGTAATATTAATGAATAATGATATAAGTAATATCCTTGATTTAGTTAATATTAGTAAAAAGTCTTATCGTGTTATTAAACAAAATTTATTCTGGGCATTTATCTACAATTTATGTATGATACCTATTGCTGCTGGAGTATTTGCAAATATAGAAATGACTCCGATGTTTGGTAGTATTGCTATGACTATAAGTAGTTTAACAGTTGTTTTAAATTCGTATATATTTGGAAGGAGGAAAATATAATGGAATATAAATTGACAATCAATGGTATGAAATGTGAAGGATGCGTAAATAGAATCAATAATGTTTTAAGTACCATTAAAGGGGTAGAATCATTTAATGTATCTTTAGAGACTAAAACATTAACTATTAAAGTAAAAAAAGAAAAGATATTAAATGAAGTAATTACTAAGATTGAAAATCTAGGATTTAAAGTGGAAAGATAGTAGAAATATGTCAAAATATGTTAAAGTAATGTTTGGAACTAATAGTGGAGCAGGGAGTTTTCAATATAAAATTGGTGGATTAAATATAGCAAATGTTTGGAACCCTAATGCTGATAACCCTAAAGAATTCGGAGGATTTAATTTTTCAACTGAAGAAAAAATATTAAGATGGTTACATCGGGGAGATACAATTTATGATGTAAAGATTCCCGATGGTGCTGAAGTAATAGATGTGGTAGAATCGGCAACACCTCACGGAGTATTTAGAACAAATAAAATAATATTAAAAAAATCCTCGTAAAGTTACTGATGAAATGGCTCTAGAATTTTATAAAAAATCTACTATTCCTGAATTTGCTTATTATAAAGCAATGGCAGCAGTTGCAGTAATGAATTATAAAAATACAGCAATGCAAATATTTAAAGATAAAGTTAATAAAGATAATATAAAAGTAGTGTTAGAAGAATGGAATGATTTTATAGATAAAAAAGATGATAGAACAAATGAAACTGTAGAACTAATAGAAAGTATGTTAAATAATTTTTAATATAATGAGGTTGATAAAATGAATATTTATGAAAGTAAAAATTGGGAAGTAGTATTTGTTAAATGGGGGCAAGAATTTGTAGGAGATTGCATTATATCTTCTAAAAAAGAATCTCTTAGTGATTTAACCAACGAAGAATGGGTAGAACTAGGAAAAATTGAAAAAGAATTAGAAAGAGTTTGTAAAAAACTTTTTAATGCAACAATGTTTAATTTTGCTTGCCTGATGAATAATGCTTATCGTGATAACGAAAAACCACATGTCCATTTTCATTTTATTCCTAGATACAAAAAAGAACTTGAATTATTTGGTAAGAAATATAAAGATATTCATTTTGGATATAATTTTTGGAAATGGGAAAATGATGAGCAAAGTAAACAACCTGACATTTTTACTAAAGAAGAAAAGTATGCTATATTTGAAATGATAAAAAAGGAGTTTAATTTAGAAAATGACTAAAGATGAGATAAGAAATAAAATTATAAGTTTAAAAAGTGATGAAGAAATAAAAACTTTTGTAGAGTCTAGAATTGCTGAATTAGAAAATGAAAGTGTTGAAGTAACTGTTGGCCAAGGTTATACTGATTCCTTTTCCAAATTTATTTCTAATAAGGTACATTATAAGGCTGCCGCAAAGATTAAAGATAAAGAATGTCCTGATTTAGTTTATGATGATTTAACACCATATTATAATTTAGTTAAAGAACTTAACAAAAATGGTAATTATGCAGTATTAACATTATTTACAACCATATTTTATATAGTTAATGATTATTTGCCATCAGATGACATTGGCTGGGGAAGAGCGCTTACATATTTTTCGCACCATGAAAAACGTTTGTCTATCAAAACTGTAAGGGAAAATGGCTGTGCTTTTTGTTCTGAAAAATCCGGAATGGCACACAATTTATTTAAGTTTTTAGGAATTGATTCGGAAGTTATTTGTGGAGCAAGGGAGAAAGACTTACATGCCTTTAATATGATTTATCCAAATGGCTATGGTAATGAACCGATGATTTTATATGATCCATCATTTTTTGTTGACTTTATTAAGAATGATAAAAAAATATCTTTAGGATACTTTAAGGCATTTAAAAAAGAGGCTTACGAATCCTTTAAACAAGGTATTCCAACCGAACTTGATCTAAGTAAAACTGAAGTTAATTATCGAAGACTATATGGTAATGCATTAGATGGCTATGAATTTAAAGATGAACATCCTGTTTATGTTTACGGACTTGATGCTAGCAGAAATTATATTGATAGTCTAGGTGGTGGCAGATAAAAATTAAAGTATTAAGTATAACTGAACCTTATGCAACTTTAATTAAAGAAAATAAAAAGAAAGTAGAAACACGTAATTGGAAAACTAATTATCGTGGTGAACTTTACATCCATGCCAGCCTTACTAAAGGAAAAATAAAACCAGAATTATTATCACTTGTTGATAAAGATAATTTGAATTATGGTTGCATAATTTGCAAATGTAGACTTGTAGATTGTATTTATATGACCGATGAGTATGTCGATAAAATGAAAAAAGAAAACTATCAAGAGTATATTTGTGGTGAATACCAAGAAGGAAGATATGCTTGGATTTTAGATAACATTGAACCTTTAGAAACTCCAATTAAGGCAAAAGGGCAACTTAGCATATGGAATTATGAAATTGATGCTTAGTTTTACACTAAGTGTTTTTTCTTGCATTTAAATTACTATATGATATACTTAAAGTAGCAAAGGAAGATATAAGACTATGAAAAAAATATTGTTAGGTATATTTTTAATTATGTTGGGCTTTTCACTAACAGGATGTAATAATGATGAGACTAGTTCCCATGAGAACAGTGAAACTATATATGTTGAAAGTGAAATAATAGATAATTTAAAAAATGCTGTAAGAGTAGACATAAGAGAATTAACGGAAGATAAAATTGTTGGCACAATCACAGATAGTGAAACTATTAACGAATTAATCGATGCAATTTCAACTAGTAGTTATAGCGGATCTGATTGTCTAGCGGATGCTCATCAAATGGAACTAGAAATGTATGACGAAAACGATAATTTGTTAGATACAATTGATTTTTGGCCAAACATAGAAAGAATTAGACCGGAAAACTCATCCAATAACTGTTATTTTAATGTCCAAGGTGAAAACACAGTTAAAAATATAATCGAAAGTGAAACTGATTATAAGTTTTAAGGAGAAAAATGAAAAAGATAATATTGTTAGTAATTTTATGTTTAACTTTAACAGGATGCCAAGGCACACCTAAACAAGAAGTAGACATACCATTCAATCCCAATTACACTTTGACAATAGAATTAGATGGCGAATCTATAACTAATACAGGCTTATCATTTGCTGTTTCTGAAGATATGGAAAATCCCAACACTTACGGTGAGTGGTATGAAATTGAAAAGTTTGTAGATAATGTATGGCTTAAAGTTTCTACAATTAATACTTGCGAATTTAATGATGTTGGATTACAAGTTGATGATGATAAATCAGTAGTTTTTAATATCAATTGGGAATATTGTTATGGAGCACTTGAAAGTGGAGAGTACCGTATTGTAAAATACTTTATACCATACCTTGAAAGAGAAGCAACTGAAGAAGATAGAGAATACTTTTATGTAGAATTTACTATAGACTAAAAGAGAATACCTGATTATATTCTTTTTTCTATTTATTAATAACTATATGTTTATATTCATCTTGTAAAATCCTATTTATTTCTTCTGGAGACTCAAGGCAGCCATTATTTAACCATTTTTTGATAATAGCGTTTAAATCAGCCATAAAAAATTCAATATGATAATCGATATATTTATCATCAAACATAATTTTTGATAAATTTTTATCATATTCCGTAAATATATAATGTTTATTCATATTTAATTTAAAATAAGTTTTATAAAACAATTGATTATCTTTTATATGCCTAAATAACTTTAAATAATTGTGTGAATTATTTTTAGTTTCTCGTTCTTCTTTATATAAAGAAAATACATCTTCTTCAATTCTTTTAACAACTTTTTCTGCTAAATCATAGATGTCCAAATAATTCGCATAAAAAGTTGATCTATTATTCTTGCGCTTTATTTGCACCAAATTTTTTAACATTATGAACAATGCTAAGGCGCTGAAAAAATATTCGTTAATTTAATTCAAACTAAAGAAATAAATGAAATGTTGCCATGATTAGTGAATTTGGAGAAGATTCAAGTTTTAAAATAAGAATGACAGGAATATTAGGTTTAGTAGTAACCTTAGGTAATTTAGGAATGTCTTTATATATGATTATAAAAGCCATAAGAAATACCAAATAGCACCAAATTAGCAAAGTAGTGCCAAAAAGTTGCATTTTTGCTCAAAAAGTGGTGCCAAAAAGTTGCATTTTTGCTCAAAAAGTGGTGCCAAAAAGTTGCATTTTTGCTCAAAAAGTGGTGCCAAAAAG
>CALVVI010000060.1 GCA_944363815.1 uncultured Bacilli bacterium
CTTTGGGCGTACCATTTATTTTTACAAACGAGAAGTAGCACAACTTGGTAGTGCACTTGGTTTGGGACCAAGGGGTTGCAGGTTCAAATCCTGTCTTCTCGACCATTTTTAGTTTATTACACCTATCTTGGTGTATTTTTTTTGCCCTTGGCCCCTTATCCAAATAACTTAGTAAATAATAATTAAAATATACTTGGTAAAATTCTAATCATTTGCTATACTTTATATAAGGTGGTATTGATATGAAAAAGAAAAAATCCAAAGACCGTTTAGTTGATCGCTTAAAAGAACAGATAAAGACTCATAAAAAAGCCTTTGCCCTATATATGTTTTTAAGATTGTTAGTGTTGATAACTCTTGTGTTACAATTACTACATGGTAATTATGAAAATGCCTTTTTATGTGTTTTAACTTTAATTTTATTTTTAATTCCTAGTTTTATTGAATCAAAATTTAAACTTGATTTGCCAGAAACACTAGAAATAATTATTTTACTTTTTATCTTTTCGGCAGAAATTCTTGGAGAAATTCAAAATTTTTATAATGTTTTTTCTAATTGGGATACAATTTTACATACCATAAATGGCTTTCTATGCGCTGCAATTGGTTTTTCTTTAATTGATATTTTAAATCGTTATGAAAAATTTCATCTTAATTTATCTCCATTATTTGTAGCTATTGTAGGATTTTGTTTTTCAATGACAATTGGAGTTTTATGGGAATTTTTTGAATATGGTGCTGACAAGTATTTTCACACAGATATGCAAAAAGACAAAATCGTTGAGAATATCTATTCTGTTTCTTTAAACCCAGAAGGAAAAAATGTCCCTATAAAAGTAGAAGATATTACAGAATCACAAATAATTACTGAAGATAAAAATTATGTTGTTTCTGACGGATATTTAGATATAGGTTTAGTAGATACAATGGGGGATTTATTTGTAAACTTTATTGGAGCAACGGTTTATTGTGTAATTGGTTATATATATGTAAAAAAACGGGATGTAGATAGCTTAGCTCAAAGATTTATTGTAAAAATGAAGGATTAGTACATGGAAAAATTTTTAAGATTTGGTAATATTATTGTATTAGTTTTGATATTGGTTTTAGTTTTTATTGCCCTTGACCATTTTAATTATTTGCCTAGCAAAATATTTAATGATTCAGATTTTGATATTGAATTTATTAAAAGCGAAAATGATACTGATGATGATGGTGTAGATGATTACACTGATATATTAAACGGGGCTAGAGAATTTGTGGAACAAGAACCTAAATATAAAAGTGCATATTACAGTGATGGTTATCCTGATGATGGTTACTATGTTTGCACTGACGTGATTTGGTACGCTTTACAAGAAGCTGGTTATGACTTTAAGACATTAATTGATGAAGATATAAGAAATAATAAGGAAGATTACGATATAGATATCCAAGACACTAATATCGATTTTAGAAGAGTAAGAAACATTAAAGTATTTTTAGATAAATATACTGAGAAACTTACAACAGATGCCAAAGATGTTTCTGCTTGGCAAGGTGGAGATATTGTGGTTTATGAAGATCATATTGGTATAGTTAGTGACAAAAGAAATGGAGACGGCATTAGTTATATAATTCATCATGATGGTCATCACAAATATGAAGAGGATGGCTTAACGCGTAAAAAAATAATCGGCCACTATCGTTTTAATTTAAATATGGAAAATGACTCATAAAGTCACTAAAAATGTTAAATTTTAATAAAAAATTAATCAAAAATGCTAAAAATAGACATTATAGGTTCAAAAAGTGTCCTAATTGTGATATAATTAACTAATGTGAGGGGAAAAATGACAATTAATAAAGAAGTAGAATTTAATAGTATAATTAGCGATATACTTAAAAATAAAGAATTTATCGATTTAAAATATGAAATACACCATGGTATTTCACGTCTAGATCATTCATTAAATGTTGCAAGACTTACTTATAAAATGTGTAAGAGATTACATGTGAAAAATTATAAGGAAATAACCAGAGCAGCATTATTACATGATTTTTTTAGAACAGAAGATGTTCCAGATAAATGTTTTTTAAATCATCCTTTAAAAGCTGTAGAAAATTCAAAAAAGAATTTTGATATTTCTAGGATACAAGAGAACATTATTGCTGCGCATATGTTTCCAGTTACTAAAACTATCCCTCTTCATGTAGGAAGTTGGATAGTATCTGGTGCTGATAAAGCTGTAGCAGTATATGAATGTACCAAGTACAAAGTTCCTTTAGCCATTGGAGCGGCTTTCCTGTTTTTTATGAATGTTTGTTTTATTCAAAGGTAAAAGTGGTATATATTATACTGCTTTTATTTTACCTAAAAATTGAGACTTTAAAAAAAACATTTAATAGTTTATAATATTACTATACAATAAAGAGGAAGTGAATTTATGAGTAAGTTAGATATTGAAACTATTAACAGTATCAAGGTTTTGGCCTTAGATATGATTGATAAAGCAGGAAGTGGCCATCCTGGAATAGTTCTAGGGGCCGCTCCGATAATATATGCTTTATATAAAGACCATTTAAAAGCAATTCCAAGTAATTCCAATTGGATAAATCGCGACCGTTTCGTATTATCCGCTGGTCATGGTTCAGCCTTATTATATTCCTTATTATACCATGCAGGATATGATATTGACATTGAAGAATTAAAACATTTTCGGGAACTTAATTCCTTAACACCAGGACATCCCGAATATCGTGTTACGCCTGGAGTAGATGCATCAACTGGACCCCTTGGTGAAGGTGTTGGTATGGCTGTTGGTATGGCTTTGGCTGAAAGATACCTGCGAACTATTTCTAATATTGAAAAGAAAAATAGCAACTTAATTGACTATTATACTTATTGCTTATGTGGTGATGGCGATTTAATGGAAGGTGTTAGCTATGAAGCTTTATCATTTGCCAGTGCTCAAAATTTAAATAAATTAATTATTCTTTATGATTGTAATCATGTAAGTTTAGATAGTGATACCACCAATACTTTTACTGAAGACATTGAAATCCGTTTTGAAGCTCTTAATTTTAATATTTTAAATGTTAAAAATGGCAATGATTATAATGAAATATCTAAAGCAATAAAACAAGCTAAAAAGAGTAACAGGCCAACTATAATAATTTGTAATACTACAATAGGCAAGGATTCTTTGTTAGAGGGAACAAATAAGGTTCATGGAAAACCACTTTCAAAAGAAGACTTAAATAGTATCAAGACTAAATATAAAATTACTAACGAATCATTTACCGTTTCTCAAGAAGTGTTAAATTATTTTCAAAATACTATAAATACCCGTGTTGGAGAAGCGTATAAAAAATGGGAAGAAGAATATATAAGTATTAAAGAAAGCGACAATATTGGTTTGCATTCTTTAATCAATTTATTAGAACGCAATACTTTTGTAATCGACTTTGATGATACTAAATTTAAAATTAGCGATGAATATAATGAAGAGCTTCGTGAAAGTAACCATAAGATTATGAACTTCATTTCTCCTAAAAACCCCTTCTTTTTAGGGGGATCTGCTGATCTTTCGTCGAGTTGTAAAACTAATTTAGATAAATCGAGCATTCAAAGCGAAGATAATCCCGTAGGTAAAAATATCTATTTTGGAGTTCGCGAGCACGCAATGGGAGCAATACTTAATGGGATGGCGCTATCTAACTTAAAAGTATTTGGTTCAACATTCCTAAGCTTTAGTGATTATCAAAAACCAGCAATTCGCATGTCTGCTTTAATGAACCTACCTGTAACTTATATTTTTACGCATGATTCTGTTTACGTTGGCCCTGATGGCCCAACACATGAACCAGTAGAACAATTAACAATGCTTAGAACTATTCCTAATTTTATAACTTTTAGACCAGCTGATATTAATGAAATAATGGGATCTTGGGAGTATATTTTAAAAAATAATTGCCCAACTGCTTTAGTAATCAGCAAAGAAAAACGGAGTAAAAATAAAAATACCAATGCCAAATTTGTTAAATATGGCGCCTATATGATAAGAAAAGAAAAGTATCACTTAGATGGAATAATTATTGCCACTGGTTCAGAAGTAGAAATGGCCATGGATATATCAAAAGAATTGTTTACTATGGGTATCGATACAAGGGTAGTATCGATGCCATCAATGGAGCTTTTCTTAAAGCAAAATCCTAAATACGAAGAACAACTTTTGCCAAAAGATGTTCCGACATTCGTCATTGAAGCAGGCTCAAGTATTATTTGGAATCGTTTTGCAACTAAACCGGAATATATTTTTGGAGTAAATCGGTTTGGTATGAGTGGCAAAACTGATGAAGTAATTCGCTATTTAAAGATAGATAAAAATACTATTTTAGAAAAAATTGCAAATTATTTAGAAAAAAATGTTAATATCGACATAATTTGACAAATTAAACGTCTTCGATTTGTTATCATGTAAATGGTGATGAAATGAGGACGTTTTATATTTTTAAAATTAATAGGGAAATGACGCTTCTACTTCGGGAAAGCCCCTACAATTTATTTAAGTCATTAGAAGGAATATATCTGCTAGATAAAGCAAGTGTTGGTTATGGAAAAGATTTACTTGATCAAATAATTATTCCAATAGATAAACTTAAATATAATAAGCTTATTTATGATAAGAATAAGGATAATGATTTTTACATGAAAATTGGAGATAACCATCGTATACTTAATAAGTATCGTAAAGAAGAAACTAATATTCAAGTAAAAAATAGTCATATTTTAATGAAAACAAATATAATTAATAAAAATATTCGTAAATTTCTACCCCTTAATGAATTATTTGCTTGTGATTTTGAAAATAAAGATTATTTTTGGCTTGAAGAATTAGTGCGATTATAAGTTGTTAAATTGCTCAATTTATAGTAAAATATTTATACAAGGAGGGTATTATGTTTCAACTTATACTTTATTTAGTAATTGGCTTAGTAATTGGCCTTATAGCTGGTTTTTTGATTGCTCGCTTTATGATGAAAAAAGAATTAGAAAAAAATCCCCCAATAAATGAAAAAATGATTGAAGCAATGATGAGTAGCATGGGGAGAAAACCTAGTCAAAAACAAGTACGTCAAGTAATGCAACAAATGAATCGTTATAAGTAAGTAATCTAATAAAATTACTTGCTTTTTCTTTTAAATATAATCCTTTAATGTCAAGGCAAAATGCTTTTTTGTAAAATTTTACATAAAAACATTTACATTTTTTGCATATTTTGATAATATTAAAATATAGAATAAAGAGGTGTATAAATATGATGGATTTCATATACGAACTATATCAAAATGATAATTTTGTTTTATATCTTACTATTGCTTTAGTAATATTGATTATTCTTTTTGTATTAGTTCTTATATTCGGAAAACATGATCAAAAATTAGAAGAAACAAGAAAGCTACAAAAAATAGAAGTAGATAATGCTTTTAAAGAAGAAAAAAAGGATCCTGTAAAATTAGAAAGTGCTAATAGCAAAATAGAAAGCGAAGAATTGGAAATTCCTAAGAAAGCCAAATCTATTTTTGATGATACGCAGGTTTTGCCAATTTCTAAAGAGCCAGAAACAAATTCTTTAGAATCAAGAGACGAAAAAGATGAAAATGTCGAAGTAACATCTTTTAAACCAGCAGAAGAAACGAAAAAAGATTTAGAGCCTTTAAAAGAAGAAAAAGTTTCTAAACCAAAACCATTAATAGATATTGAAGAAGAAAGCAAACCAATCAATTTAGAACAACTTGAAAAAAATAGTTTTGATGATATATCATTAGATTTGGAAAAAGAGCTTAGTGAATTAGAAAGTATAAAAAAAGAATTTAATGATATTGAGTTACCAGAATCAAAAAAAGAAATAGTTAAGAAAGAAGCTCCTAAGGAAGAAACTAAAAAAGAAAATAAGCCTTATAAATCTGGGCCACAAGTATTTAGTTCTGTCTTTGTAAATAAAGAAAAAGACGAAGAAAAGCAAGTAGTGGCTAAAGCAGATATAAAAAAGGACGAAAGACCACAAGTAAATTTATTTACTATTCAAGATGATGAAGAAGAAATTGAATTGCCTTCATTAAAAAGTGAACATAAAGAAGAGAAAAAAGAACCAGCCAAAAACTTTAGTTTTGATGATATAAATGGAGAAACTTATAATATTAAATAGCTGTTAATCTTTAAATTATTTAGTACTAATAATTGAGGAAATTTCAAAAATAAATTAGCCAAAGACAAAAAATGTGCTAAAATATATTAAAAAAATTTTTTTAAGTTATTTTAACTAGAAGAAAATTCTAGTTTTTGTTTTGGCAATAAAAAAAGAAAAGAGAGCTGTCAAATAATTAATTACTTAATTATTCAACAGCCCCTTGGATTTTTTAATAACAATATAAAAATCAAGATTTTAGATTAAATATCTAATTATCTTGATTTTATTTTTACTACTTTTTCAGCAGTCTCTGAAAGTTTAAGTTTTTTAAATAAAACCAAACCTTTACAATAAAAATAATTTTTATAAATAAATAGCAAAATCATATAAAATTCGTGGAAATATGTTAAAATATATGTATAAGCAAGAAGAGGTGGAAAAATGAACTTTAATAATAATGAATTTACCTTACTTTCAGATGAATAAACTTTTGGAAGTCAACAGATAGATGTTATAAAGAAAATGGGAAGAAAATGTGCTATTTCCGACTTTGCTATATTATTAGGTGCTTATGTATCTAGTGATTATCATGTAGATGGAGATAATTCAATGAGAGGTAGAACTGGTTGGTGGTATTTATCTTCTTCCGATGGCTATGGGAACGTTCGTGGTGTCAACGATGAAAGTAATCGTACATATACGCCTGCTGGTAAGCGTTCCGGTGCCGTTCGCCCAGCTTTACCGTTCTCAAACATCTCTGACATCTCCATGAACGGAGTGAAGGGAAGACACGGATTTTTGGAAGTTGAGTATGGCGAATATCCACAATATGCAGTTTATACCAATTTGGGTAGAATTCTTGATGATTCATTCCAAGCAGGTGTGTTGAGAAGAACTGGAAAAACATATACTACAGATTCTAGAAGA
>CALVVI010000061.1 GCA_944363815.1 uncultured Bacilli bacterium
GGACAAAAAGACGGAGTCAAAATTTATCGAAAAGCATAAAAAAAGAAAGAACTCATGGTATAATATACCTATAAAATCCATAATCATGATGCAGAATTAGCTAATGGTGCCGAAGATAAAGGTTATAGATATTCTGGGGCCAATCCCAATAACTATGTTTGCTTCCAAACAAATGATGATGTATGTTCAGAAGATAATTTATATCAAATTATTGGATTATATTATAATCCTGAAAAATCTGAATATAATGTAAAATTATCTGCAAATAACATATTTTGAGTAAGTTTTGATTTATCAAATAATTTTCGTAATAGTTTATTAGATTTAATAAATAATACTTTAAATAATGATTATTTATATACCATTTCTGAAATATCTTCCAAAATTGCAAATTATACATGGCATTTAAATGAAGTCACTTATCCATATTCAGCTAAATATTTCGCAGAATATACTGAAGCTTTGATGGATAACGCCACACAAAGTGGAGACATATTAACTTTATATTGGGTTAGCGGTAATAGCTGGATGATTACAGATACCTATTCTGGTGTTAGGCTCGATTCCGCTAGAGCAGTATTTTATTTAAATAGTTATGTAAAATATATCTCCGGTGATGGATCCAAAACTAAGCCTTATATAATAAATTAAAATTTCGACACCATTCGACAAAATAAGACCCAATCAACTACTTTTCAACAATATAAATCTATGGTATAATAGAAACATAAGTTACCATAGATGTTTTATTTTAGAGGGAGAGTGATATTTTATGCCAGCGATCAAAGAACTTAGTAAAGATTATATTGTTAAAGTTGCTGTTAAAATGGTAAATGACAAAGGCTGGGATAGTATTAATGCTAGAAGCTTAGCCAAAACCTTAAAAGTTTCAACAAAACCTCTATATAGAATATATAAAAATATGGATGAAATTAAATCAGATATTTACAAAGAAATCTCTTATCAGTATGATGAATTTATTACTAGTCGGGTTGATAACAAAAAAGCCTTAATAACTCTTTGCATTGCTTATGTTGAATTTGCTCAAGAATATAAAAATTTATTTATTAGTTTATTTCTTAGCAACAACTTAAAATGGAAAAGCTTAGAAAATGTCTTAGATGAAAAATGGAATCAATCAACAATTATAAATTTAGTCAATAAACATGGTTATTCATTTGAAGAGGCAAAAAACTTATTTATGAATATGTGGCTTTATGCAAATGGTCTTGCTACCTTGATTGCTACTAATGAAATAACTATTGATGAAAAAGAAATATTAGTAAGATTAGTAAAAACATATAAAACATTAACACGGAGTGAGTAATGAATCGAGTAGAAGTAAAAAAAGATAATCTCTGCTTAAATCGCATTGAAGAAAAATGCATAAATTGTGGCATGTGTTTAAAGACTTGTCAAAGTATCAATGGTTTTGAAAATGATTGTATAAATTGTGGCAATTGTATTCTAACTTGCCCATCTGGTGCTTTAACACCAAAATATGATTATCAAAAAGTTTTGGGGTTTATAAATGATACTGATTATACAGTCGTTGTATTTACTGCTCCGGCGGTTCGTGTGGCTATCGGTGATGCTTTTGGATTTCCTCCCGGATCATTTTTAGAAGGAAAAATGGTAAGCGCTTTAAAACAAATAGGTTTTGATTATGTCTTTGATACAACTTTTGGAGCTGATTTAACAATCATGGAAGAGGCTAAAGAACTATTAACTAGAGTCCATAATAAAAATTTACCTATGTTTACAAGTTGTTGTCCCTCTTGGGTTTTATATGCCAAAAAATATCATCCAGAACTTGTAAAAAAATTAAGTACGTGCAAAAGTCCTATTGCCATGCAAGGAGCAATGATTAAATCTTATTTTGCTGAAATGTATGAAATACCCAAAGAAAAGATAATTTCGGTTTCTATAGCACCTTGTATTTCTAAAAAGTATGAAAGGAGTTTATATCCAGATACTGATTTTGCTATAACTACTAGTGAACTGATATTGATGATTCAAGAATTAGGAATAGATTTTAAAAACTTAGAAAATTCACAATTTGATAAGTTGCTTGGCAAAGGTTCCGGCGGTGGCCTTATCTTTGGTGTATCTGGTGGTGTAATGGAATCAATATTAAGAACAGCATATTATATGGAAAATAAAGAAAATGCTCCCGAAAGATTTTATGAGCTATTAGAAATTCATGGTGAAAAGGATTTTAAAGAGACGACAGTTGATATGAAATCTTTTAAAATAAAAATTGCTGTTATTAGCAAAGTATCAACAATAGCTAAAAACTATGATAAATTAAAAGAGTATGACTTTATTGAAGTTATGTCTTGCCCCGGTGGCTGTATCGGTGGTGGAGGCCAACCCCTAGTGCCAATAAAAGATTTATATAACGTTAGACACGAAAGAATATTTAGCATGTATAATGAAGATAAAAATTTAAAAATTAAAGCTAGCTACTTAAACCCCGAGATAAGGGACGCTTATGATTGTTACATTAATAAAAGAAAGGTTATTCTCCACGCAAATCATAATGACATAAAAAACTTTACAAATAATAACAAAAAAAGTATAATGGAGACTAGGGAGGAAAAATGAAAAAAGTATGTTTGGGAATACTGCTAGCTTTGTGCTTAGTTATTGCACCAAAAGTAAGTGCTGCAGAAAATGAAGAATTGCCAGCAATAACTGACCACGAAAAAGTTACAGTTTACCTATTTAGAAGTAGTACATGTGGCCATTGCCATGATTTCTTAGAATATTTTGCTGAAAATTATTACAAGTACCAAGATTATTTTGATATTGTTACTTATGAAGTAAGTGATGAAGAGAATTTTAATTTAATGCAAGCAGCTAAAGAACGTATGGGAGAAAGTGATGAAGGTTCAATTCCTTACATAGTTATTGGTAATACATTTGATCAATTAGGATTTGGCACTGATGGCACAGAAATTATTGAAACGGCTTTAGAAGCTTATGAAGATGAATCTTATGAAGATTTAGTAAGTCAGATTATTGAAGAAGAAGGGTTTAATCCCGATGCTGAAACTTTACAAGAAGCATGTGACGAATCAAATATTAACACTGTAGGCTTAAATGGCGAGGATCCAGAAGCTGGATTAAGCGATGGTGCAATAGTTGCAATAATCTTTGGTATATTAATCTTAGGTTTTGGTGGCCTAGTATTATATTCTAGAAAAAAATAATTGTTTAAAACTATGTTTTCCATAGTTTTTTTATACCCAAAAAAAGCATCGGAATTAATTCTTCGATGCTTTTTAACTTAAATTATATTTATTTATAGAATATGTTCTAGAGCCATCAGTATTTATATAGTAACTAGCAATTAGCTCTGAAGATCCATCTTCATAGGTAATTGTTAATTCTTGATGAACAGTATATCCTACTAAACCCGTTCCAGTTGTATTTAATACTGGGCTAACAACTTGATTTAAAGTTCTTGATGCACTTGCATTAATATTTAACTTTGCTACTTCTTTTTTAATCTTATCAGTATCTTGGTTTAATAATTCATAAGCAGCCGCTGTAATAGATTCGTCTTGATATAAATTAAGATCTAATGCACAACCATTTTCAGTTACATTAACACCTAAAATATAAGTGTTTGAATCATAAACAGAGTTACCATAATTACATGTGCTAGGTGTAACGATATCAGATTCACCAATTGCTAAAATTACAGTATCAGGTGTTGTAGTGTTACCGGAAGAATCACTCGCAACAATTTGTATGGTATAAGTTCCTTCGTCTGTATAGGTACTATAATCAATAGGATTACCATCCTGATTTTTAGCAAGATCATAAAATTCAATAGTACATTCTTCACCGCTGTTATCAGTACAACTATCCACAAAGTCTTCTGGCTTGTAGGTTCCTCCGATAGGAATATTATAATTTTTCAAATGTATTTCTGGTGAAACTGTATCAACGACAGATAACTTAGTATCATATGTTTCTCCATATAGATTTATTTCTATTGGATAATCACCAACTTTAGATAAATCAACATCTGCAAAAGATATATTTATATCATCTTCATCTACATTCTGTAATTCAGCAAAAAACAATGTTTTATCTGGAAGTTCACTGTTAACTTCAACAGTAACTAAATCTCTGATTTCAATTATTGGATCACCAGCATCGGACTGGTTTGTAAATACCACCATAAATATAAATATTACCATTGCTACTAAAACACCACCAACAATTGCATAAGCAATGGTTTTGTTTGAAGATCCACTAACTTTCTGATTAAAAAATTTTCTAGCCAAAGCAATCCCTCCTTATCTTTATCTTTATATTAATATTATCATATTTTATCAATTGTTCCAATAGCTAAATGTAAAGCGCTAAAATATAATGATATGTTTTTTGAAAAACATGCGTAAAATTCTTGTAAAATTGCTTAAACTATGGTATCATCTTTAATGCAAGTTTATATTTTTAATATAAAATATAATTTGTTAAGTGGAGGGGACATTTGCGGACTTGCCCATTACCACTTACGCGAAAAAATTTTTAGGAGGTGTTTTCGTGGCTAAAGAAGTCGTAAAGAAAATTAAATTACAAATCGAAGCTGGTAAAGCAACACCTGCACCACCAGTTGGAACTGTTTTAGGGCCTGCTGGAATTAATTTGGGTGATTTTTGTTCAAAGTTTAATGAAGCAACTCGCGACAAAATGGGTGATGTAATTCCATGCGAAATCACAATTTATGATGATCGTTCATTCGATTTTGTTCTAAAAACTGCTCCAGCAGCATTCTTATTAAAGAAGGTTGCCAAAGTTAACAAAGGAAGCAAGAAAGGCGCTAACGAAATTGTTGCAACAATTACAGAAAAAGAATTAAGAGAAATTGCTGAAACAAAATTGCCGGACTTAAATGCCTATGATGTTAATGCTGCAATGAATATTATTGCTGGTACAGCAAGGAACATGGGTATTGCAGTAAAAGGTGTTAACGATGCTGAACTTGCTGAACAAGCAGCAGAAGCGGCTGAAGAAGAAAAAGAACAAGCTAAACGTGAAGCAGAACTTGCAGAACTTGAAGCTGAAGCAAAAGAAATGGCTGAAGCAACTAGTGTTGAAGTTCCAACTCATGATGATGAAGCAGAAGTTGAAGAAAAAGAAGAAAATTAATTTTAGAATTATAAATTTGTCCGCTTAATTAACCACAGTTAAGGAGGTAAAAAGTTGAAAAAATACGGAAAGAAATATGTGGAAGCATCAAAAAATGTCGATAAGAATATAGCTTATAGTTTAGAAGATGCAATTAAATTAGTAAAGAATACATCTGTTACTAAATTTGATAGTACTGTTGAAGTAGCTATTAAATTAAATATCGATTCTAAGAAATCAGATCAACAAATGAAAGGTTCTTTATCACTTCCTAACGGAACTGGTAAGACAAAAAAAGTGTTAGTTATTGCTAAAGGGGCTTTTGCTGAAGAAGCTAAAAATGCTGGTGCTGACTTTGTTGGTGATAAAGACATGATTGATAAAATCAAAAATGAAAACTGGTTTGGTTTCGACGTTGTTGTTGCTACTCCAGATATGATGCCTGAAGTAGGAAAAATTGGTAATATACTTGGACCAAGGAATTTAATGCCTAATCCAAAGACTGGTACAGTTACAACTAAAGTTGGTGCTATTGTAGAAGACATTAAAAAAGGTATGGTTACTTACAAGAATGATAAATTTGGTAACATTCATACTATTATTGGTAAAGTATCATTCGATGAATCTAAGTTGCTTGAAAACTTAGGGTACGTAGTAACTACTATTGCTAAGGCTAAACCTAGTACAGTAAAGGGTAACTTCATTGAAAATATTACTATTTCTACTACTATGGGTCCTGGAATCAAAGTAGACAAAAATAGTTTTGACATTTAATTAATTTTATAATATAATATGCGTTAGAAAAAGCAAAACCAAAGACAGTAGGCATTTAAATAAGTCCTACCGAGGGGAACTTAAATACTTTTTGTTTTGAGCTTCCCTAGGGAAGCTTTTCTAATATAAAAAGGAGGATATATGGCAAGCTCAAAAATTCTTGAACAAAAGAAACAAGTTGTTAACGAAATAGTTGACAAACTTAAGAGTAGTGAATCTGTTATTATATTCCAATATCAAGGTATGACTGTTGAAGAACTAAGTGACTTACGTCGTAAGTTAAAAGAAGTTGACTCTGATGTTAAGGTTTATAAAAACACTTTACTAAAAAGAGCAGCTGATGAACTAAAGATCAATTTAGATGATTTTCTTGAAGGTCCAAATGCTATCCTTTTTGGTGCATCTTTACTTGAACCAATCAAGATTATTTCTGAATTTGCGAAATCCCACGATAAATTAGATATTCGTGTTGGTGTAATCAGCGGTGATGTTGCAGATTTATCTGTAATTAAAGAATACGCATCTATTCCATCAAGAGAAGGCTTACTTACTATGCTTGCTGGTGGTATGATGCAATATGTTAAAGATTTAGCAATAAGTTTAAACTTATATGCAGAACAAATGGAAGGGAAGGAATAAAATATGGCTAAATTAAATAAGGAAGATTTTATAAGTGCTTTAAAAGAAATGACAATTCTTGAAGTTAAAGAATTAGTTGATGCAATGAAAGAAGAATTTGGTGTTGATCCAATGGCTGTTGCTGTTGCTGCTGCTCCAGCTGCTGGTGCAGTTGACGAAGGACCATCTACTAAGACTGTTGTATTAAAATCAGCTGGTGGAAACAAGATTGCCGTTATCAAAATCATTAAAGAAATTACTGGTTTAGGATTAGTTGAAGCTAAAGCTGTTGCTGACAACGGTGGAAATATTAAAGAAAATATTCCTGCTGAAGAAGCTGAAGCTATTAAGACTCAATTAACTGAAGCTGGCGCTGAAGTAGAATTAGTTTAATTCTTGAAGATATCAACATTTTGTTGATATTTTTTGTGCGCCGTGCATGGCATATAACTAGAGGGTGAAAGTCCCTTACACGCGTAGGTATCGATGAAGTGTTAGAGAAGTA
>CALVVI010000062.1 GCA_944363815.1 uncultured Bacilli bacterium
CCAAATGGAGGCCGCCAGTAATTGGCCTTATAGGCCTTTACCAAAAACCACGTCTTTTAGGCGTGGATTTTTATTTATTAAATTCTTTTGCTAACAATCCACTCTTAAGTAAATGATTATAGCTTGATTCATTGATAACTAAATCAAATTCTCCAATATATTCATATATATCAGGATTAAATCCCATTTTAAACCTATTTAAACCATGATATGGACTATTTTTATCAAAGTCAGCAGTAATCCCATTTAAGTCAGCATATTTAAAGTCTTGTTGATAATAAGCAAGTATTGCAAAGTACAAAAAGTAATTGGCAGAATATCTTTTTAAATTCCTATCAAATCCACTAAATTGAATAGTTATTCGATTATTATATTTTATAACTATAGCTCCTGCTACATAAGTTTCTATATTAGTATTTAAGTATTTTGAAGCTTCAGCTATATCATTTTTATAAGCAAGTAAAGCCTTATCAGATTGCATCTTAGCATTTATTACACTTGGATTATTTTTACTAACCATTTTATTATTTAAATAAATGTTGTTATTAAGTTCATTATTATAATAATGTTGAGAATTAATTAAATATTTTTTATAATCAACTTTAACTAAGAAAAAATCAACATCATCAGATTTATTAAAAACATTATATAAATCATTATAATAATATAGGTCTTTACTTAAGTTGCCTTTTAAAAAATTTGTTAATATAGGTATTTTATCTTGTCCAGCTTTTTCTAGTGTTAACCCTTTTCTTATAGCTTTTTTAATTTTATTACGTGTATTTTTTGTAAAATTATTGACATCTAATTCTTGTAAATTTACTATTGCATTTATTCTAGGTAATAAAGATTCAAAATATAAATTACTTTTTAATTTTTTATAACCGCACCTGTTTAAATTATTTATTACATTGTAATTTTCATTATATTCAAAATTTAAAGTATTTTTATTTAATTTACCAATAGCTATTTCAGGATTAATTTTAATAAAAGTAAAGTTTTTCTTTTTATAATAATCTTTTATTAAATTAGTGAATTTTTCTAAAATAACAGGGTTTGAGTAATCTATTAAAAAACCTCTAGGAGAATATCCATAAAAAGTATTACCAATTTTTTTATATAATATCAAGGAAGCAGCAATAATATCAGTATTATCAACTAAACCAATATATTCATATTCATATCCTTCTTCAGCTTTTAACATAGCATAATTAATAGATTGATAATAGTTACCAATTATATTATCCTTTGAATATTCGATAAATTCCATTAATGATAACTCTTTTATATACATGGATAAACCTCCTTAACTTAAGAAAATATTATAACATATTTACATTTAATTTACCATAAAATCGTTGACAACTTTTCAATAAACGGTATAATTATATTAAGGGTGATGTTATGGCCAATCCATTTAAAAATAGTATCGAAAATGTTTACAATCGAATGATTATTTATTCTTTATTAACTTCTATTTTAGCAATTTTGGTAGGTTTAACGTTAATATTTTTACCATCAGTATCTAATAAGATTGTAGGTATAATTATGGGAGTAGTTATTTTAATATTTGGTATTAATGCCGTCTATAAATACTTTCATCGTGATGGTGCTAAAATATATTCTTTAAATATCGTTTTTGGGGTTTTATACTCAATACTAGGAGTAGTAATAATTCTTTATCCTTTTAGTGTAATGGAATTTGTAACAGTATGTTTAGGAATATTTGTTATTATAAATGGTACAACTAAAATAAATTATGGTGTATGGTTGAAAAAAGGTAATGAAGATTCTTGGTTAGTTACCTTAGTAACTGGTATATTTTTAGTAATAATAGGAATTATGTTAGTATTTAATCCATTTGCATCATTAACTCTTACTCAATTGTGTGGAGCGTTTTTAATAATAGTTGGAATTTTAAATGTTTCTGATACTATTTTATTTAAAAAAAGAGCTAAAGAAATAATGGAAATATTTTGGTAAATTAAGCTGCTTTAAGCAGTTTTTTTCTTGATAAATTATCAGCAATTAGTTATACTATTTATGTAAGAAGGTGGAAAATATGTTAATAAAAGAAATTCATGCTAGAGAAATTCTAGATAGTAGGGGAAATCCTACAGTTGAAGTCGATATGACTCTTGATAATAATATAACGAGGACTGCTAGTGTTCCTAGTGGGGCATCTACAGGTAGTAGAGAAGCACTAGAACTTCGAGACAATGATCCAAAAAGATATGGGGGAAAAGGGGTTTTAAATGCTGTTAAAAATGTAAATGAAGTAATAAGACCAGCTTTGCTTGGCAAAAAAGCTGATCAAGCTAGTGTTGATAAAATCTTACTTGATTTAGATGGTACAGAAAATAAGAGTAATCTTGGTGCTAATGCTATGCTTGGTGTTTCATTAGCTTGTCTTAAATGCCTTGCAGCATCAGAAAACAAAGAACTATATGAATATGTTTCTAGCAAAAGCGTATCTTTACCAATACCTATGATAAATATTGTCAATGGTGGTAAACACGCTGTAAATAATATTGACATTCAAGAATTTATGATTGTGCCAGTTGTTAAAACTATGCATGAAAGAGTTCGGGCTGGTGCTGAAGTATTTCATGAATTAAAAAAATTATTAGTTAAAAATAATTTTAATGTTGGTGTTGGTGATGAAGGCGGATTTGCTCCAAATCTAGAAAATAATGCTATGGCTTTAGAATTTATTGTTGAAGCCATCAAACAAGCCGGATACAAACCTGGAGAAGATGTATTTATAGCTCTAGATGTAGCTGCTAGTGAAATGTATAATAAAGAAACTAAAACTTATAGCATCGATGGACGTAATTTAACCAGTAAAGAATTAATGAATTACTATCAAGAATTAATTGAAAGATATCCAATTCTTAGTATTGAAGACCCATTTTTTGAAGATGATTTTGATTCCTTAAAAGAGTTTACTTCTTTAGTGGGTGATAAAATTATGCTTGTTGGTGATGACTACTTTGTAACTAATGAAAAATATTTGCAAAAAGGTATTGATATGAATGCTGGTAACGCTATTTTATTAAAAGCTAATCAAATAGGAACCGTAACGGAAATGACTAAAACAATACTACTAGCTAAAAAGCATAATTATAAAACAATTATTTCCCATCGTAGCGGGGAAACAGAAGATACATTTATTGCTGATTTGGCTGTTGGAATGGCTATTCCATTTATTAAAACAGGTTCTATGTGCCGTGGTGAGCGAATTGCCAAATATAATCGTTTACTAAGAATTGAAGAAAAGCTAAAAAAATAATAACAAAATAATAACAAAATAATAACAAAATAATAACAAAATAATAACAAAATAATATAATGTAATAAGCCTTATTAAGAGTGATGGAGGGACTGGCCCTGAGAAATCACAGCAACCTATTAAGTTAGGTGCTAATGCCGTAAGATAAGGAACCAAAGCAGGTTTCTTAAAACTTGCTTTTTTTGAAAGGAAATTTATGAAATTTTATTCTAATGAAATAGTATTTCGAGGTCATCCTGATAAAGTATGTGACCAAATAAGTGATGCTCTTGTAGATGCTTATCTTGCTCATGACAAAAATTCTCGTTGTGGCATCGAAGTAGCAGGTGGTAAAGGCAAAATTTTTATTACTGGAGAAGTAACCAGCCAAAGTAAAGTTGATGTTACATCTGTAGTAAATCGCGTGTTAAGAGATGTCGGTTATGTTGATAACTTTGAAATAATCAACAATCTTGGTGTTCAAAGTCCCGATATTGCCCGCGGCACCAATAATTTAATCGGTGGTGCTGGAGATCAGGGCATGATGTTTGGATATGCTTGCAGTGATACTCCAGAATTACTACCAACATCGATGGTAATTTTACAAAAACTAAGTAAATGGTATGATGAAGCTAGAAAAGGTTGTCCTTATCTTATGCCCGATGGTAAAGCCCAAATAACAGGACTTTATGATAATAAAAACAAATTACAAAAAATAAAATACTTTACTGTTTCCTATCAAAATGATGAAGAACATCGTGATATTACAGATAAACTTATTAAAGATGCTATTCAAAATATTTGTGCTGATTATAATATTGATATAGAAGAGTTTTTAATTAATCCGACAGGTAGGTTTCAAATCGGTGGATTTCAAGGTGATGCTGGTTTAACGGGACGTAAGATAGTAGTTGATACATATCATTCATTTGCTCCCGTCGGTGGTGGTGCATTCAGTGGTAAAGACCCCAGCAAAGTAGATCGTTCTGCTGCGTATAAAGCTAGAGAAATTGCCAAGAAGGTATTAAAAGAGCATAATTTAAATTGGTGTACTGTTCAAATAAGTTACGCCATTGGTATTGCCAAACCATTAGGAATATATATAAATAGCGATAAAGGAGAAATAACAGTTCCAGATAGTTTATATGAAGAATGTCAACCGCAAAATATTATAAAAGACTTAAACTTACTTAATACTTGTTATGAAAAACGAGCAAGATTTGGCCATTTTACAAATTAAAAATAACCTAGAATTCTAGGCTATTTTCATTTAGTAAAAAATCAAATAATGATAATACTAATATTCCTTCTTCAGTATACCAAGGTTTAAAATCCCCTTTTACTATAAGTATTTTTTTGAAATTATCATGTATATTCATAAATGGTCTTTCTTCTTGAACTGTCTTATCTCTAGTAGATAGTTCTAATACT
The DNA here is from genome assembly GCA_944363815.1 of uncultured Bacilli bacterium. Lineage (GTDB taxonomy): Bacteria > Bacillota_I > Bacilli_A > RF39 > UBA660 > Onthocola_B. The sequence continues at coordinate 4,703 of CALVVI010000062.1, forward strand.
GATTGGATATAATATCTTTTATTTCCTAAATTGCAAACAAAATCTATTTCTAATTGTTTATTTTCATTATTATTTCTAATTTCTACCACTCCAACATCAACATTAAATCCCCGTTTTAATAATTCGTTATAAATAATATTTTCCATTAAGTGATTTTCTTCAATTTGTCTAAAATTAAGTCTCGCGTTTCTAAGTCCTATATCTGCAAAATAATATTTTTGTGGAGTAGTAATATAAGTTTTTCCTTTAATATCATATCTTTGAGCTTTTTCGATTAAAAATGAATCTAACAAGTAGTCAATATAAGAATATAAAGTATTTTTAGATATATTTTTAATGCCATTGCTAATATATGCATTATAAAGTTTCTGTGGATTAGTTAAAGAACCTACTGAAGAAGCTAACATATCTATAAGGGAATCAAAAATATCATCTTTACTAATATTATTTCTTTCAACTATATCTTTTTTATAAGTTAGTTCAAATAAGTCTTTTAAATATTTACTTTTTTGTTCTTCGGTCTGCTGATTCAAAATTAAAGGCATTCCTCCATAGGTTAGATATTCATTCCAAGCGCTATATTTATCTCCGTTGAATGCACCTAAAAATTCTTTAAAAGAAAGAGGGTATATTCTTATCTGATCCCCGCGACCTCTAAATTCTGTAATAATATCACTTGATAAAAATCTAGAATTACTACCAGTTACATAAATATCTAAATTCCTTTTATATAATAATCCATTTAAAACTAATTCAAAATTTGGAACCATTTGAATTTCATCTAAAAGAATATAATAATTCTCATTATCAACGATTTGTGATAATATATACTCATTTAAAGCATGAGCATCTAAATATTGTTCATTATTTATGTCATCTAAACTTAACTTAATGATATGATCTTCTGAAGTTCCCGAAGCAAGCAAATAGTTTTTGAAAATGGGATCTAACAAAAAAGATTTGCCACAACGTCTTATACCTGTAATAATCTTAATTAATCCATTATTTTTCCGGTTGATAAGCATTTTTAAGTATTCAGTTCTTTCTATAATTTTAGAATTCATATGACCTCCTCATTGAACTTTTTTTACATTTATGTACCTTTTATTCAACAATAGTATATCACTAATGGTAATAAAACACAACACTTTGTTGAACTTTTTTTACGTTTATGTACTTTTTGTTCAATAAACATAAAATTTGCTTCAAAAAAAATAAAACATGTTTTATAATTAATATATGGAGTGATTTAGAATGAAAAAAATAGTTGATGGCAATACTGCTTGTAGTAAAGTTGCTTATTATTTTAGTGAAGTATGTAGTATTTATCCGATAACACCTTCTAGTCCAATGGCTGCAAATATTGATACACTTACTGGAACTAATTTATTAAATATATTTAATTCAAAGCCTCGAGTTGTTGAAATGGAATCCGAAGCAGGTGCTGCTGGAGCTATGCATGGTGCACTACTTTCAGGCTCTTTAGCATCAACATTTACAGCATCTCAAGGATTACTTTTGATGATTCCTAATATGTATAAAATGGCTGGAGAAATGCTTCCGGGAGTAATCCATGTAGCATCACGATCTTTAGCCACCCATGCTTTATCTATTTTCGGTGATCATCAAGATATTTATGCAACGCGTGCCACCGGCTTTTGTATGCTTGCTTCATCTAGTGTATTTGATGCCCAAAATCTTGCAGCAGTTGCTCATCTTTCAGCAATTAAAGGAAGTCTTCCTTTCTTACACTTTTTCGATGGCTTTAGAACTAGCCATGAATATAATACTATTGAAGAAATACCTGAAGATAAACTTTTAGCTCTAGTTGATCATGATGCTATCAATAAATTTAAAGAGCGTGCTTTAAATGTAGGCAATCATTATCAATATGGCATGTCTCAAACTGAAGATATCTATTTTGGCTGCATGGAAGCAAGAAATAAATATTATGATGCTATGCCAGATATAGTTAACGATTATATGAGTAAAATAAATGAAATAATGAACACTAACTATAAACCATTTAATTACTATGGAGCAAATAATGCTACCAATATAATTGTTGCCAT
>CALVVI010000063.1 GCA_944363815.1 uncultured Bacilli bacterium
GGTGGTTTTAATGATTATAAGTTATACATCTAATGAATTAGAACTTTTGGCAAGAATTATGCGAGCTGAGGCACTTGGTGAAGGAAATCTTGGTATGTTAATGGTTGGTAATGTTGTGGTTAATAGGGTTTTAGCAGATTGTTTAACATTTCGTGATATAGATAGTGTTTATGATGCGATTTATCAACCTAATCAATTTGTTGGTGTTGATAGTTCTTTATTTAATGCCAGTGCAACTGCTTTGGAAAAACAGCTAGCTCAAAGAATTCTAAATGGTGAATACTATTATCCAGCTACTAATGCATTATGGTTCTATGCCCCATCTGGTAATAGTGATTGTAAGTCAGCATGGTATGATCAAGAGTTAGCAGGGCGATATAAAAGTCATTGTTTTTATAATCCGGATCCTGGAGTATGTCAAGAACTTCATTAAACTTGCAAAAAATACATTTTACTGTATAATTGGTATAGATAGGTGATTATATGTTCTATACTTATTTTTTACTGTTTATTATTTATTCTTTTATTGGTTGGTTATTAGAATTAGCTTTTTCGTATATTCAATTAAAAAAAGTTGTTAACCGAGGCTTTTTAATTGGCCCTTACTGTCCAATATATGGGGCAGGTTGTTTACTTTTAATAATTTTATTATCAGATTATGCAGATAATATATTAGTATTATTTTCCTTATCAATTATTGTTTGTTCTTTGTTAGAATATTTTACTAGTTTAATAATGGAGAAAATATTTAACCTTAGATGGTGGGATTATTCTAATATGAAATTTAATATTAATGGGAGGATTTGTTTAGAAACAATGGTTCCTTTTGGTGTTATAGGAGTACTAGTTGTAAAATATTTTAATCCTTGGCTTTTAAGTATTATTAATTTAGTTAATCCTCAAACCATAACGATAGTTGTAATTACATTAATGAGTTTATTTATTATAGATGTTTTAGTATCATGTAATGTAGTGTTTAATTTAAAAAATGTTACAAGAAATGTAACAAAAGATTCAACTGAAGAAATAAAAAAAGCAATTCATAAATTTATTCATAATAATTTGTTTATGTATGATCGAATTATAAAAGCATTTCCTAATATGTCTAAAATAATACAAGACCAAAAAGAAAAGACCAAAAAATTTATTTCTGAAATTAATAAAAAAACTAAAAATAAAAAAAATAAGTCACGCAAGTAGATGTGACTTATTTTTATGGTAGTAATAGTTTTTGGCCAATCGATAAAACAGTTGTTGATAAATTGTTTAACATGGTAATTGCAGAAACAGTTGTTCCAAATTCTCTTGCAATACTATATAAATTATCTCCGTTTTTAACTGTATAGGTTACATAACTTGATGTACTTCTAGGTATTTTTAGGGTTTGGCCAATACTTAAAGTGTTACTGGTTAGATTATTTAGTTTTTTTAGTTCATCTACAGTAGTATTATATTTATTAGCTATTGCGTATAGAGTATCTCCAGATTTAACTGTATAAGTATTGTTGCTTGTATTAGATTGTGATGGAATTTTTAGTACTTGCCCAATACTTAAAGTGTTACTAGTTAAATTATTTAATGACTTTATCTTATCAACTGTTGTATTATGTTTATTTGCTATTGCGTATAATGTATCGCCACTTTTTACTATATAGGTATTTGTATCGGTTTGTTCATCTTCTGTTGGAACCTTTAATATTTGGCCAATTGATAGAGAATCAGTTGTTAAATTGTTGATAGATTTCAAGTTATCAACAGTAGTTCCATACTTTTGGGCAATAGCATATAAAGTATCCCCCGATTTTACTATATATTCACCAGTAGTAACATCTGTTTCTTTTTCTGGAATAAATAAATTTTGCCCAATACTTAATAAATTACTAGTTAGGTTGTTTGCTTGTTTTAATTCATCAACAGTTAAACCAAATTTTTTAGATATGCTCCACAAGCTATCGCCACTTTTAACGGTATAGTAATTTGAGTCTGCGGGTGCTTGATAGGTTCCACCGGCATATTCAACAATGGCTTTAGTTACCGCTTCAGCTAAATCTTCCCAATTATTTTTAATTTGATTTACATCATCACCAGATGAATCTGCAAAGCCATATTCGACGATAACAGTTTCATTATTTGGAGTATCGCGCATTATATAATAATAATCTTTAGCGGGATTACTTGGAAGTCTTCTTTGATAATATTTTCTGACATTTTGGCCTGCAGTTTCTAATTCTTTAGCAATTTTAGATGAAAAAGTATCAGTATTGCGAAGTGCATAAATGACTTCAGCGCCATCGCCACCACCAGCATTGATATGATTTGATACTACTAAGACATCTTCTCCATTACCATAAAACGATTGAATTTTACTAGGTCTTGAATCACTGTCTAAAGTTACATCACTATCTCTAGATAATTCATTAGGTATTCCCATTTCATCTAATCTATTATGGATATATTCACTAATTTTTAAGGTATAATCTTTTTCGGTTATGCCATTTGCAATGGTTCCTGGATCTTCCCCTCCATGTCCAGCATCAATAACCACTTTTTTTAAAGCTCTATCCATGTATATCACCTAGAATATTATATGAGAAAAATTAAATTTTGCTATTAATTGTCAAATTATTAAATTTAGGTTTTTGATTATTTTTTTTAATAAATTTAATATTTCATTAATATTTATACATTTAGCATATTTATATTTATTGCTATAGATACTCCATAATTTTTCTATTCGTTCATTATTAATAATAGAGTCTATAATTACGTCATAATCTTTTAAATATTCAAATGAATTTCTTTTAGTAAATGTACTATTTATTGCTTCTTTTAAAATATTTATGTCTATATCGTTTTTTAATTTGGTTAAAAATAAGTATATGTCATAATAATCTTTCATTCTGCTATTATACTTACCACGTCTTAAAACGGTTTCTATTTTTTCAGCTAATATTGTTTCAATATTATAACTGTTAATCAAAATACTTCTATTTTCAAATAATAAAGGATATTTAAATTTTAATTCTTTTGGAGTTACTTTATCGCCAGTTGATATGTCAATTTCCAAATTAACTTTAGTGTTATTTATTCTTCCGGTAATATGATATTTATTACCTCCATACTCATCTTCTTGTCTTATATCAGTAACGTTTACTATATCAAATTTAGTGCCATCTTTTAAATCGATAGATAAGATTTCGTTTAAAATTTTTACTATTTTATTTTTTGAAATATCTATGCCTTTAATTGTTGTATCCATATCTTTTGTTGTTCTGTTTTCTATACCAAACATAATAGCAAGTAATAATCCGCCTTTTAATATAAAATTATCTTGATATTTTGAAACTGATATTCTCTCTAATACTCTTTCCAACATAAACCTTTGCAATGCTTCGTAGTAATTCATATTATATTTATTTTCCAGTTCTTTTGCTTTTAATTTAATTGTTTCCTCTACCATTTCATCATAACCTCTACAATTGTATTAACTTTTTCGTAAATGTTAAAAATTTCAGCATATTCTAACAATAAATCAATATTTTTATCTTTACTACTAAAATAATAATCTAATACTCTATTTTGGAGTTCTAAATCAAATTCTCCTTCAGTTCTTAACATATCACAAATACATCTTTCAGCATTATATATTTTTATAGGATTACCATTTGGACTTTCAGCTTCAATTATGCCAATATTATAATATTTTTTAGAAACTCTATGAATATTATAATTTCCTCTTACTTTTTTATCTCTAGGTACAGTTATATCTATTTGTGTCGGGGTTCTATTTGTTAAATTAAGGATATACAATGCTGTATTATATGAAAATATTGCTAACGGATATTTTTTTTGTAAAATATAATATTCATCTTTTAATATACTATTATCCATATATAAACCATAGCTGACTTTTTCAATTAATCCTTCGTTTATAAATTTTTGAATTAATGGTTTGTTGATGCCCAGTGCTAAAAATTCCGCTGTAGTAATATATCCATGGTTATTATTTAAAAATTCAATTACTTTTTTTTCATTACTCATATTTCCACCTCATTACTCTCGTACCCACATTATAGCATTTTGTGGAACGAGAGTAAATAGTGATAGATTAAATCACAAAAAATTTTATGCAGTCTAAACTTTTTCAATAATGGCACATTTGCAAGATTTAGTTTTTAATACTGGCTAAATACTAATTATTCAAAACTAAATAGATTTTATCTTTGTTATGTCCAGCATCAATAACCACTTTTTTTAAAGCTCTATCCATGTATATCACCTAGAAAATTATATGGGAAAAATTAATTTTTGTTATGCTTTTAATTTTGCTTTTTCATTAACTTTTTTAATTATATAGTCAAAATCAGAATTTGTATAATTATATGTTTCATGAAGACTATTTTTTAAAATAGTAAAATCTGGATTATAATTATTGTTATTTTTCCTTTCAAAATCGATTTCTAATAATAATAGTTCAATGGCGTGCTTTAACATTAATTCTTTGTATAGTTTTTGATAATCAGTGTTCATGTTTTTTCTCCTTGCTAAATTAATTATACCATTTTTTTGTATGCGTTGCAGTGTTTTGAGAAAAATAATTTTAGTAGAATTATTAACAAGAGGATTTGATGTTATGGCAAAAATTAGATCAATCGATGGTTGTGATGATTTCGGACATTACTATGTTTCTATTGAACACTTGGTTAAGCCTTTAAATTGTAGTGTAACATATTTAGTAAAAATGACTGGTTTAAATTATCGAACAATAGAAAAATTAATAGATGGTACTAAACAAAGAACTGTAGAAAATAGAACTATTGAAAGAATTTGCTATTGTTTTGATTGTAAGCCAGAAGATTTTTGCTTTTATATTCCTCCGAAAGATAAAAAATAGTTTCTTTTTTGCAATTTAGTTATTTATAAAAATTATTAAACCTTGTGATTTATAAAAATTATTAAACCTATTGATAATTTTGGCTAGTAATGTTAAAATTATTATGTGTTTAAGTTGAACTTATAGCATTAATAATTGTAAAAAGGATGGATGTGATTGTATGACTATTTTAAAAGATAAAATGTTTATAGTTAGTATATTGCTTCTATCCTTTTTTTGCTTTGTTAGTCCATTAAATGTTAAGGCTGAAGAAGATAACATTTTTGAAAGTGAAATATTGTTTGCTGAATCTACTGGAGATGGTACTTGCCAAAGTACAACCCTTTGCGATAATGTGCTTGGAGATCCAGATGATCCTGATTGTACTGCTTATTGGTTACAATGGATACTTGATATAATTAAATATATTGCTATAGCAGCATTACTTGTTTTAAGTACTTTTGATTTTATTAAAGCAATTATTTCTAACGATAAAGATGCATTAAAAAAGGCAGGAACTACTGCTGCAAAAAGATTTATTTTTGTGGTAATTTTGTTCTTCTTACCAATTATTATTGATTTACTTATGCGTTTGTTTGGTGCATATGGCACTTGTGGGATTGAGTAGGTGAGATTGTGGCTGATATAATTTACAATTTTCTTTTACTGTTGGATGGAGTAATTTATAATTTGGTAGATTGGCTTTATGATATATTCGACTTTTTAGCTAGAGTCAATATTTTTAGTAATGATACATATAGCGATATTGTTCAACGGATTTATCTTATTTTAGGCTTGTTTATGCTTTTTGTTTTAGCTTATTCGCTTTTAAAAGCTACAATAAATCCAGATGAATTTGCTAAAGGTGAAAATTCTTTTCCAAGCTTAATAAAAAACGTGGTTATTTCTTTGGTAATAATAGTTTTGTTGCCAATGATTTTTACTGTTGCATTTAATATTCAAAACGTTGTTTTAAACAATGATACAATTCCTAGCTTGATTCTGGGTACCGATGAATTTGAGCGTATAGAGAATTCTGATGCCGGTCATCGAATGGCATATTATACTTTTCGCGCTTTTTTCCATGAAAATGAAGATTGGTGTGAATCTGAGGAGAATAATTATTCGATATCAGATGGAACTTGTGCTCAAAACATTAGAGGTAACGGCGGATGGTTTGACCGTAATGGTGAGCCATTAAGTGATGTTAGAGCAGGAATAGAAAATGGTGAGTCATTTTCAAATTATAGTAATTTTGGTGAAGCTGTAACTGCTGGTGAAATTCAATATATGTTTTTGTTATCTACAGCAGCTGGTATATTTTTAATATATGTTTTACTTAATTTTTGCTTTGACTTGGCAGTGCGTGTTGTAAAACTTGCTTTTTATCAAATTATTGCCCCAATACCTGTTGTGTGTCGTATATTACCTGGCGGAAATATGAAAGATGTTTTTTCTAAATGGGTTAAACAAGTTATAAGTGTTTTTTTAGAGGTTTTTATAAGAATCGGTATAATGAATTTGGGTGTATTTTTAATAACGGAAATAATTGATAATTTTGAAGGTATTTCTGGCCTTAGTAGTTTAGATTTTACTCAACAATGTATTGTAGTGGCATTATTGATAATGGGTGTTGTAATATTTATTCGTCAAGCACCAAAATTGCTAGGAGATTTGTTACACTTAGATACAGG
>CALVVI010000064.1 GCA_944363815.1 uncultured Bacilli bacterium
AAGCTACTAAATACAAATGATATCGCAAAATTATTAGATAAAAACACATGATTTAAAATTTCATGCGTTTATCCTGCTAAATTTATGGTATATTAATAATGGATGGTGATAATTAATGAATGAAGTAACAAAAACTTTATGTGAAAGAAGAAGTATTAGAAAATTTAAAAGTGACCAAATACCTATGGAAACTCTTGAAGAAATTTTAAAATGTGGTACCTATGCTCCAAATGGCAAAAGTAAACAAAGTGCTAGAATCGTTGTTGTCCGTGATCGTGATACTATTGAAAACATTGCCAAAATAAATGGTAGCTTTGTAAACAAACCTGGACTAAATCCCTTTTATGAAGCACCAACTTTATTAATAGTATTTGCAGATAAAAATGTATCAACATATGTTCAAGATGGTTCAGCAGTTATCATGAATATGCTTAATGCTGCCTTCTCTTTAGGTGTTGATTCATGCTGGATTCATCGCGCCAAAGAAACTTTTGAAACCGACTTTGGTAAAAAACTTATGCAAAAATGGGGTCTTGATGAAAACTATGAAGGCATCGGCAATATAGTCTTAGGATACAGAGATTGTCCCCTACCACCTGCAGCACCACGCAAAGAAAATTACATCATATTTGATTAAAAGAACAAAATATTGTTCTTTTTTTATACCTAATTATGGTATAATTCTATGTATGAGGTAAATAATGAAAAAAGAACGTAAATCACTTATATTTAGTATGTTTATTAATTTAACTGTCTCTATTTTAAAAATTATCGGTGGTCTATTCCTAGGTAGCTATACTTTAGTTACCACTGGTTATTACACATTATGTGACTTTGCTGAAGAAACACTAGCCTTCATTGGTAGTCTCATCGGTCACAAAAGAGCAAACAAAAAGCACCCATTTGGCTTTGGCAAAACAGAATATGTTACTCAAACACTTGTGGGAGTTATATTCATATTTCTAGCTATCTATATCTTTATAAGATCATTACATCTAGAATATTCTCAAGCCAATCCAATAATTGCTTTTGTAATTCTATCAGTTACTCTAATGCAATTTTTAAATTCTAATTACCTACTGCAAATTGGTAAAGATATTCACAGTCAAATGTTATTTGCATCATGCCACAGTTCATATTATGATGCCTTACTTACAATTATTTCCTCACTATTTATTTTTTTAAGTGTGTGGGTTTCATTTTTTGATTATCTTGGAGTTTTATTAATAATTATCCTTATTTTCTATAAAGGCTTACGTATAATATTTGATAATATAATATTAATAAATGGCCAAAACGATAATTCTGATAAGATAACCAATAAAATCAAAAATATTGTTAAAAAAACTAAAGATGTCACTTTCTCTTCCGTATCTTTAGTAAATGTTAAAAACTATTATTGTGTAACAGTTGAAATTGGCGTTGAAGACGCTCTTACTATGGGAGAATTACTACGTCTAGAATTCTACCTACGCAACCAAATTCATCAAAGCATTAAGACAATTAAAACTATCGATTTTGAAATATTAAAAAAATAGCACTAAGGAGTGATACACTTGTTAAAATTAAATAACATCAAGAAAAACTATGAAACAGGCAATGAGTCTGTTAAAGCCTTAAAAGGTATCAGTATCGAATTTCGTGAAAACGAATTCGTTTCTATTTTAGGTCCATCCGGCTGTGGAAAAACTACTCTACTTAACATCATCGGTGGACTTGATCACTATACTTCCGGAGACTTAACCATCGATGGCATCAGTACCAAAAAGTATAAAGATCGTGACTGGGATACTTACCGTAATCATCGTATTGGTTTTGTTTTCCAAAATTATAACCTTATTACTCATCAATCAGTGTTATCCAATGTCGAACTTGCTCTAACCCTTTCTGGTGTTGACAAACAATCTAGAAGAAAAAAAGCCATCGAAGTTTTAGAAAAAGTTGGGTTAAAAGATCAAATGTATAAAAAGCCTAACCAAATGTCCGGAGGCCAAATGCAAAGAGTTGCTATTGCTAGAGCACTAGTAAATGATCCAGACATCCTACTTGCTGATGAACCAACCGGTGCTCTTGATACTAAAACCAGTGTTCAAATCATGGAAATATTAAAAGAAATTTCCAAAGACCGTTTGATAATCATGGTTACTCATAACCCTGAACTTGCTCAAAAATATTCAACTAGAATAATTAACTTACTCGATGGTGAAGTAACCAGTGACTCTAAGCCTTACAGTTCTAAAAAAGAAGAAAAAGAAAAAATTAAAGAAGAAAAGAGAAAAGCCAAGAAAACTTCTATGTCCTTCCTAACAGCCATGAACTTGAGTTTAAATAACTTGATGACTAAAAAAGGAAGAACTATTCTTACTGCTTTCGCTGGTTCCATCGGCATCATCGGTATAGCTTTGATTCTTTCTATCTCCAATGGCGTTCAACAATATATAAACAACGTTGAAGAAGAAACATTAACTAGTTATCCGTTGACAGTCCAAGAAGAAACCGTTGAAATATCCGATTTAATTACCACATTACAACCAGATGCAGACAAAGAAGTTCATGAAGATGGCAAAATATATTCTAATGATGTCATGAGTGAAATGATGGCTACAATGTCTGCTAAAGTTCAAAGCAACAATCTAGAAGCCTTCAAATCATATATTGAAAGTGATGAAACTAACATTAAAGATTACACATCAGCAATCAGTTATTCTTATAACCTAAACTTACAAATTTATAAAGATGATACTGATGAAATCGTCCAAGTAAATCCTAATACTGTTTTAGATGAACTTGGTATGTCAATGGGAGAAATGCAATCTGCATTCGTATCTACTGATGTTTTCTCAGAAATGTTTGATAGCGATGAAATGAATAAGCAAATGTATGATTTAGTTGCAGGTTCTTGGCCAACTAAATATAATGAAGTAGTCTTAGTAGTAGATGAAAACAATGAAATCAGTGACTTCACATTATATGCTCTAGATCTAAAAGATTCAGATGAACTATCTGAAATGTATCAAAATATTTTAGATGGTACCCCATTTGAAGTAGAACAAACATCATATGATATTGATGACCTTGTTGGAATGAATTTCAAATTCATTTTAAATTCTGATTATTACGATAAAGAAAATGGCATCTGGGTTGATAAAAGATCAGATGAAAAATATATGAAAGAATTACTTGAAGATGCTGAAGAACTAACAATAACAGGTATTATCAAACCAAACGAAGAATCTGTTGTTACTTCTACTGCTGGAGGAGTTCTTTACTTAAAAGATTTAAAAGAATACGTTATTAACAAAATAAATGAATCAGAAATTGCCAAAGAACAAACTGAAAATCCTGATATCAATGTTTTTACTGGTCAAGAATTTAGTGATGAAGAATTCGATGTTAATTCTCTAACTCCTGAACAACTTGCCTATTTACAAAGTCTAAGTCCTACCGAAATGGCTCAAGTAATCGAAAATTATGAAAAACAAGCCGGAGCAACATATGAAGATGTTTTAAATCAAATCGGTATAATCGATTTAGATAAACCATCATCTATAAACATCTATCCCAAAGACTTCGATTCTAAAGAAGAAATTGTTAATATAATTAATAACTATAATGAAAAAGCTCAAGAAGAAGGACACGACGAAAACGTTATCAAATATAGTGACTTAGTTGGAGTTATGATGAGTGGTGTTTCTACCATCATCGATGTTATAAGTTATGTCCTAATGGCATTTGTTAGTATATCATTAATAGTATCTTCCATAATGATTGGTATAATCACTTACATCTCAGTTCTAGAAAGAACTAAAGAAATTGGTATATTACGTGCAATTGGAGCCAGCAAAAAAGACATATCTCGTGTATTTAACGCCGAAACATTTATCGAAGGATTAATTGCTGGAGTTATGGGAATACTTATTACCCTACTTCTAACAATTCCAATAAACATCATAATTAAAAATATATCTGGCATATCCAATGTAGCAATACTTCCAATCGGTGGAGCAATCATTTTAGTAATTATTAGCATATTGCTTACAACAATCGCTGGACTAATACCATCTCGTATGGCAAGTAAAAAAGATCCAGTTGAAGCTCTAAGAGTAGATTAATCACTTCCTAATTCGAAGTGATTTTTCTTTTAATGTGAAACTTTTGTGAACTTAGCACTCATACTTGACAACTGCTAATTTTAGTAGTATATTATTAGTGTCAATAGGAAATATTGATAAAAACATTTTCAAGTATAAACATAAATATTTGGAAAATAATAATTAAGAAAGGACGATGATAATTTATGTTACCAAGCAGAATGTTTTTTGATGATATGTTAAGTGATTTGACAGTTGAAAATAAGATGAAATGTGATATTTACGAAAAGGATAATAAAGTATTCATAGAAATGGATGTTCCAGGCTATGATAAAGGAGATATTAAAGTAGAATGCAATAAAGGAAATATTGTTATTCGTGCTGAAAAAGAACAAAAAGAAGAAGAAAACAAAAAATATCTTCATCGTGAAAGAAAAATGTATGGCAAAATTGAAAGAAGCTTCCATCTAGAAGATATCGACGAAGATTCAATTACCGCTGAATTTAAAGATGGTATTTTAACAATTGCTGTTGATAAAATTGATGAAGATAAAAACAAAAAATTTATCGAAGTTAAATAATCTAAACAAACAAATTCCAGTGTCCAAAAACACTGGCTTTATTTTGCTCAAAATTTCTCCCACGGATCAATATTTTTAAGTCGTTTAATTGCTTTATCAATAGTTATTTCATTAGGTTTTATTTTATCTAATTCACTCCACTTAATTGGCATCGAAATTGTCGCTTTATTTTTAAGCCTTATCGAATATGGAGCAACACTTGTAGCTCCTTTTATATTCCTAACCCAATCAATAAATATTTTACATTTTCTTTTGCTTTTTTTCATATTACTTGTATATTTATCTGGCCAAGTAGCCTCCATTAATTTAGCAATATTCCTAGCAATACTTCGAACATTTTTCCACGTAGTCTTATTTCTTAAAGGAACAACTATATGATATCCTTTTCCTCCACTCGTTTTCAAAAACGATTCCAAATTGTAATCATCTAATATTTTCTTTAAATCTTTTACTCCTTCTCGCAGTTTACTTAAACTTAAATTCTCATCAGGATCCAAATCAAAAACTAAAATATCCGCATGATTGACATCATCTACTTTACTCCCCCATATATGAAACTCATAACTATTCATTTGTACTTCTTGCATTATCCCATTTATATCTTTAATATAATAGTAATCATTTCTAGCATCATAATTACCTTTTAGTTTTTTTACCCCTAAATAATTACCTACATTTTCAAAATGCTTCTTATAAAATGGTGTACCACCAACACCATCTGGAAGTCTTATAGTACTAATAAGTCTATTTTCTATAAAGGGAAGCATTCTTTCAGCCACCTTTTCATAATAATTAAAAATATCTTTCTTAGTAACTTTTGGATTCTTAAAAATAACTTTATCTGGATTAGTTAATTCTATTGTTGTTTTCTCACCTGCAATTTCTGCCATTGTTCTTCCGGTTTTAACACTCGTATTAAATTCTAAAATATCATTATACAAATGAAACTCATCTTCATCTTTAATTAATAACCAATTATCTTCATCCATCAATACTAAAGTCCAGAATCCTTTTAATCTTTTACCATAAAGTTTAAATTTAATTATTCCTTTTTTAAAATTTGGTTTCTTTCCATCCAATACTTCCCATGTTCCATAATCCCAAAGCATTACTGTTCCAGCCCCATATTCACCCTTAGGAATAATACCTTCAAAATTTCTATAACTGATAGGATGGTCTTCCACCATTACTGCCAGTCTTTTATCTTTTGGATTATAAGATGGGCCTTTTGGAACTGCCCAACTTTTCAAAACTCCATCCCATTCTAACCTTAAATCATAATGATCTTTCCGCGCTATATGATGTTGCACCACAAATCTAAGTTTCCTACTGTTTTTCTCTTTTCTTCCCCTTGGTTCATGTGTCTTATCAAAATTTCTTTTTTTATTATATTCTACTAACTTTTTTGTCATAATAAAACCTCTATTTTTAGTTTAAGTAAAATAGAAGTTTTTATGTATCTTAATATTTACTATACATATCCTTGCCACCTGTATCAACTATATTAACTAATACATAATGGTCATTGCCTAAAAATACTACTTCAATCTCTCCTTTATTATATCATCACTTTCCAATTTACCAATAAGCAAAGACGAATTATCATCATGTTTTAAATAATTACTATTAACTAAATCTTCCATATAATTAGCATAGCAATATTTACACATATGTTTACAAGTATTATACACCCCAATATCAACCATTTGGACACATTCACATTTATTTCCTTTACGCATTGTTTGCTTAGGATATTTCTTACCCGTCATCTTTAAGGCTAACTCTTTTGAAAGGCAATCACCTTTAATAAAACCATATTCCACCAAATTGCGATTTTCAAAACA
>CALVVI010000065.1 GCA_944363815.1 uncultured Bacilli bacterium
TCACCTATAATAATAATAGCAAAAAAAAATAAAGTAAACAATTGTTACTTCATATTTTTTACTTTTTGTGTCAATCTTGCTTTTTGTCTATCAGCAGTATTTTTCTTAATCAAACCTTTACTAACTGCTTTATCAGTATATTTTTGTAAATCTTTAAGTAATTTATCTGCTTCTTCTTTATCGTTAAGAGCAATTTTCTTTTCGCAGTTTTTAATAAGGTTTTGAACACGCATCTTAAGTTCATGATTATTAGCTGTTTTCTTAGCTATAACTTTTACAGCTTTCTTTGAACTTTTAATATTTGGCACTTCATCCAGCTCCTTCCTTAATACGTTATAATTTTAACAAATATTTCCCCATTTAGCAAGCGTTTTAGAAAATATCTAATTGTTTTTCTGCCATATATTTAGGAAAACCAATTTTCCAAGTATTATTATCGATTATTTTATAGTGTTTATTTAAATATTTAATAAAATCATTGCAATAATCAATTCCGTTTATATATTCCCAAATTAATAGATTGCACCATTCTGGACATTTTTGGTATAGTGGGGACCCAATATAATAGTTTTTTATTTCTTCGGCTGTATAATTAATTTCTATTAATTCATAATTTATTTTCTTACCATCTATTAATAGATGGCCAAATGTTGCAACTGGTTTTTTGGTTGCCGGTAGAAAAGAACCAACGTTTATAAATGTTTTGCCTTTAAATTCTTTATAAAACGGCTTATGAGTATGAGCAAATAAATAAATATCGCAATTAAAATCTTTAATTAATTTAGCAAATGTTTTAGTATCGGTTCCTTTAATAAGATCTCTAACATGATATGGACTACCATGGGAAATACAAAACTTAAATCCTGCAATAGTTACTATTTTGTAAGTTGATAATGTTTTTAAATATTCTTTGTTTTCTTTACTAAGAGTATCATAAGTATAAAGCATTGAAGCATATTGAAGACTATTTTGCCAATCTCGTCCATTATAATTAATAATTGATAACTCTCGATTACCATTAATAATTATAGGATTAAGCTTTTTGATAGTATCAATTACTAAGTTGTTTTCATACCCATCCGTAATACTATCCCCACAAATTATATATTTATCTATATTCTTATCTTTTAGATAATTTAAGGTTTTTTTTAGCATCAAATAATTACAATGTATATCATTTATAATAGCAATTTTTGGCATATATCCCTCCCTTTTATATTATAAACTAATTTTTTTGTCTTTTAAACCTTCCTTCGACATATTATTTAATATTACTGTAGTAAGATATATATGTGATAAATATGAGAGTAAAATTTAAAAGTCGAAAAAGAGTTTCCCGTAGTTTTTTTAAACTATTTATTTTATTAATTATTGCGATATCATCATTTATTTTAGTATTTAAAATATTTTATAATAATTTAGATATTGAACTTGATTCCAATGCTTATCTAAATTATTTAGTAAATGATGCTTATTCTAAATTTTCTTTAAGTGATTTGACCTCATTATCAAGTACAGAGTTTTTGCTTAAATATTCTTTTGGTATTGAAAAATTTAACTCTGGAACACCTGATGTTGAACTCACTTCTCCGGTAGTAAGTGAAGTTGAAGATACAAAAGTAACTAATGAAGAGCCAATTATTTATATTTTTAATTCCCATCAGACTGAAAGTTACCGGGCTGATTTTGCTGATGAATTTAATATCAATAATACTGTTTACTTGGCTAGCCACATTTTAAAAGAGTATCTAGGGGATCTAGGTCTTTCAGCAATAGTAGAGGAAAATAATATTGTTGATGTTTTAAATACCAATGGCTGGAAATACGGTAGCAGTTATAAAGCAAGTCGGATATTATTAGAACAAGCAAAAAAGGATCATCCAAGTTTACGTTTTTTTATCGATCTTCATAGGGATGCCGCAAGTTATGAAAGGACAACTGTTACTATTGATGATAAAAAATATGCCAAAATAATGTTTGTTATCGGATTAAAACACGAAAATTATGCTCCTAATCTTGCTTTGGCAAACGATTTAAATGAGCGCATTAAAAGCTTTAATGCTGATTTAACTAGGGGAGTAATGCAAAAAGATAATGCTGGAGCCAACGGAATATATAATCAAGACTTTGATCCTAATACTATTTTAATCGAAGTAGGAGGACAATATAATTATATCGAAGAGGTTAACAATACTTTAAAAGCTTTTGCTAATATTTTATATGAATATTTTCAAGGTGAACAATGAAGAAAAAACGTAACTGGCCCCTTCGGCTTTTGTTTATCGCATTCATTGTCTTTTTGGGATTATACATTGCTTCCATAAGTGGTTATTATGAAGCACAAGTAGGTAATAAGGTAGCTTTAACTGATGAGGCAATTCGGAAATTTGAAGAAGACGTTTTAGAGGGCAAAAGCGTTGATATAAAATCCTATGTTACTAAAGACAATAAAGATTACTCCAATAAATTTACTGATGCTGGTGATAAAATATCCGAATCAATTCAAAAAGTTTTGACAGATGGTATCGGGGGACTATGGGATGCCTTAAAAGTATTGTTTTTTTAAATTTGATTTGTTAAAATAATATTAGGTGTTTGAAATGGAACAAACAAAAATTAGAAATTTTTCAATTATAGCACATATAGACCATGGTAAAAGCACTTTAGCAGATCGGATATTAGAAATAACTGGTGCTGTTTCTAAACGCGAAATGAAAGATCAACTTTTAGATAGTATGGATTTGGAAAGAGAACGTGGCATAACCATTAAGTTAAATGCCGTCAAGTTGGATTATCAAGGTTATACCATTAATTTAATTGATACCCCTGGCCATGTCGATTTTTCTTATGAAGTAAGTCGTAGTCTGGCGGCTTGTGAAGGAGCTGTTTTAGTAGTTGATGCCGCGCAAGGCATTGAAGCTCAAACATTAGCAAATCTTTATCTAGCTTTAGCCAATGACTTAAAGATTATTCCTGTAATCAACAAAATCGACTTGCCTAATGCTAATATTCCCAAGGTAAAAGAAGAGCTTATTAATGTCTTAGGTTTTAAGGAAGAAGAAATAATTTTATGTAGTGCTAAAACTGGCGAAGGTGTTGAAGATATCTTGAAGTCTGTTATAAACCGGATACCTCCACCAAAAATTGATACCAAAAGCCCTGCAAGAGCCTTAATATTTGATTCTTATTTTGATTCTTATCGCGGTGTGATTCTTTTGGTAAAAGTTGTCGATGGCACAATTTCAATTGGAGACAAAATAAAAATGCTAGCAACAAATGCTACATTTGAAGTTGTCGAATTAGGAGTCCACACCCCGGGCGTATTAAAGTATCAAACATTAAAAAGTGGGGAAGTAGGTTTTATCGCCGCCGCAATTAAAGATATTTCTCAAGTTTCCGTCGGAGATACAGTTACAACATTAAAAAATCCTGCTACCAAACCACTAGAAGGATATCAAGAAATGAAACCGATGGTGTTTTCAGGAATATTTCCAACTGAAGCTAATAAATATGAAGAATTAAAAGAGGCTTTAAATAAACTTAAACTTAATGATGCAGCTTTAAAATTTGAACCAGAAACTAGTGAGGCATTAGGGTTTGGCTTCCGTATTGGATTTTTAGGTTTATTACATATGGATGTAATTATTAGTAGAATTGAGCGGGAATTCAATTTAAATATTATTGCTACTAGTCCCAGTGTTGTGTATAAAGTAACATTAACTGATGGTAGTGTCATTGAAGTTGATTCGCCATCAAAAATGCCGGACCGAGCCAAAATAAGTGCTATTGCAGAGCCATATATTTATACAAATATCATTGCCCCGTCCCAATATGTCGGACCTATAATGGAATTATGTCAAAGCAAACGAGGAATTTATAAGAGTATTGATTATATCGATGCAACTCGTATTAATGTCCATTATGAAATACCTTTATCGGAAATCGTCTATGACTTTTATGACAAGTTAAAAAGTACCACTAAAGGGTATGCATCATTTGATTATGAATTATGTGGTTACAAAGAAAGTAATTTAGTTAAAATGGACATACTACTTAATGGTGTAATAGTTGATGCCTTAAGCACGATTGTCCATAAAGACTTTGCTTACACTAAGGGTAGAGCAATAGTTACTAAACTTCAAAAATTAATTCCTCGTCAGATGTTTCAAATACCAATTCAAGCAAGTATTGGTTCTAAAGTAATTGCTCGAGAAAACATCAGTGCAATGCGGAAAAATGTTTTATCAAAATGTTACGGAGGTGACGTATCCCGTAAAAGAAAATTATTAGAACGTCAAAAAGAAGGTAAAAAAAGAATGAAAATGGTAGGCTCTGTTGAAGTGCCCCAAGAAGCTTTTTTAGCAGTTTTAGGAGATGAATAAAAATGACAAAAATGATGGAAAATTTATGTAAAATGTTCCCAGATCCTCAAAAGAGGATGTATGTAATTGAGCATGCAGCATTAACTTATGGGTTAACTTTAGATGATTTAAGTAACTTGTTAGGAATTGACGCAAATGAATTATTTAAATCTTTGCGTCATATGGATATTTATTCTGAAGAAAATCTTTTAAGAAGATGGCATATTCTACCTAATCTAGGAGAAAATCGTCAAGCAAAGTTTCAAACTTTTTATCGTAACTTATATCAATGTTATTTATTGCGAAATAAAGAAGGCTTTGCTAAAAATTTAAGAGATATAACAGATTATTACTATAAAGCTTTAAAAGAAAAAATTAAAGCCCATGAAAAATTAACTGACGAAGAATTACTAATAATTCTTAAAAATCAGATTAAATATACTCGGAGTACAGTAGAAATTGCTGATGAACTGGGAATGGATCGGAATACTTATCGACGGAGAATTGCTAAAATATTAGAAGAACAACCAGAATATGCTGAAGAATATCAAGCAGTTCATCATTTCTATGTAATAAGAGATTCTATTGAGGAAAAATCAAGAAGATAATTATGGCTAAGGCAGTTTATATCCATATCCCTTTTTGTCGGAATATTTGCTCTTACTGTGACTTTTGCAAATTTATCTATAATGAAAAGTGGGTTGGAGCATATCTTACAGCATTAAGCCGCGAAATAAAAGACCGGTATATGGATGATAGAATTGAGACGTTATATATCGGGGGAGGAACACCATCAGCCTTAACAAATTCTGAATTATTGCGCCTTTTTAAAATATTACAAGTATTTAAATTAGATAAGTTGGAAGAATTTACATTTGAATGTAACCTTGAAGATATTAATGCAGATTTGCTAACCGTCCTTAAAAACAACCATGTTAATCGCTTAAGCATTGGCATTGAATCATTTAACCCCAAAAATTTAGATTTTTTAGAACGCCACGCAGATTTCTTAGACGCTCAAGCCAAAATAGAACTGTGTCATAAATATGGTTTTAACAATATCAATATCGATTTAATGTATGCTTTACCTAATGAAACATTAAAAGACTTAAAAAAGGATTTAACATATGTTTTAAAGCTAAATCCTACTCATATTAGCACCTATAGTTTAATAATTGAAAATCATACTAAAATAAAAAATAATAATGTTACTTATTTAGATGAAGAACTTGACTATGAAATGTTTTGTTATATTGAAAAAAGATTGAGTGGAGCAAATCATTATGAAATAAGTAATTTTGCAATTCCGGGATATGAATCCAAACATAATCTAGTTTATTGGAATAATGAAGAATATTATGGCTTTGGTTTAAGTGCCGCTGGTTATATTGATAGTATTAGATATAAAAATACTCAAAATTTAAAAGAATATCTTTTAGGAAACTATGTTTTTGAAAAAGAGATTTTGGGCAAAAAAGATAAAATGGATTATGAAATAATGCTAGGTCTACGGAAAAATACTGGTATTAATATAAATGAATTTTACGAAAAATATCAAGAAGACATTGAAAGTGTTTATAATTTAAAACCTTTATTAAAAAATAAAGATTTAATCAAGAAAAAAGGCCATATTTTTATCAACCCCGAAAAGGTTTATGTGATGAATGAAATATTAATTAAAATAATTTAAAATATTTGGTTAATACTATAACTGGGTGATAATATGCTAACTGACCTCGAAGTTTTAAATGGTACACTTTCTCCAGAATTTGATATTTATAATGATATTTATTCAGTTACTATTGATGAAGATGTCGATGAGCTTGTAATTGATTATACTGTTGAAGAAGGCTTTGTAGTTAATATCATTGATAACGATTCCTTAACTGCTGGAGAAAACGAAGTTTATTTACAAGTAATTCAAGGAGAAGAAATAAATACTTATACTTTATTAGTTTATAAAGAGGATTCTAAACCAGTTATAAATTATGAGCTCATACCCGAAGAAGTGGAAGTAGCAAAAGAAATGAACCCCTATACAGCTCCGATAATTATTATTAGTTGTCTTTTAATAATA
>CALVVI010000066.1 GCA_944363815.1 uncultured Bacilli bacterium
CAAATAATGATGTTGTAATACAAAAAAATAAATTTTAAATAATTAAAGCAAAAAAAATCTCAGAAAGTAAAATTTCTGTTATACTATTATTGGTAAGTAAAATATATTACTTGCTTGGTTGCTATTAAGTTTAATATTCATAGCTTTACCAAATTTATGAATAAACCTAATAGTAAACAATAAAATAAGAACTTCGTTAATTTGAAGTTCTTATTTTATTGTTATAATTCTCTTACTAAATGCATTTCCTTATCTATTGGTCTTATTTTTTCTAGTAATTGATATTGCAATGATAATTCTAAAGCTAATCTTACCATTACTTCTTTATCCCTAGTAAAGTCAGCACAAATTATTTTTTCTTCTCCGTTAGGTAAAGTAAATGTTTTCTTATTATGTTCGTCAACTTTAATATTTTTCTTTTGATCTGGATGGATTTGGTAGATACGATTATGTAATCTATTTGAACCAATAAATAAGGTTATTTCATTTACAGGATCGACGCAAAGGGTAGTTCCCGCAAAACCCGGAGACATAAACGCTTTTCCAGATAATGGGGGATAAACACTTAAATTATTCGGATCAGGTTGTTTTAAGTATACAAGTGAACCATAAAATCTAGTATATTTATCGTCATCTTTAAAACCTGTTGCAGTATCACTAATAGAAGCAACCGTATCTTTACTTAAAATTTGTCCTTTAGCTAAAGAGTTCCCCAATTTAATCATGTCATCTTTAGTAGAGAAGAAACCAGCATGCCCTGGAGCAATTCCATCTAATTCCCCAATAGCTAGCGCTTTGGCATCATGTGGTGTACCAGGAACATTATCATATCTAGTAATGGCACTACCATCCCTATTTATAATTGTTGAATAGTTTTCATTAGCAACTCTGTCTAATTTTTCTTTAGGTACATTTAAATATGTATCATGCATTCCAAGCGGATTAAATATTGTAGCAGCTACATAATCTTTAAAAGACATCTTACTAACTTTTTCAACTACATATCTTAAAACCATTGCTCCCATATCTGTATATGCATTGGTAAAATTTTGATCTTCTTTTTTATGAACAGTAAAAAGAATTCTTTCAGCTTCCTCTTTATTCTTAGCTTTATCAACTCTTTCATCAGTTACAATCATTACTCTAAACTTAAGTAAATCAAAAATTGTTACATCACTTAAATTCTTAAATTCTGGAACATATTTAGTTATCGGATCAAAAACATCAATTAAACCATTTTCAGATAGCTTAAGTATTGCTATCGCAGTAAATAATTTAGAAGTTGATGCCAAATCAAAGATTGTATCTTGCTCAATTGCCTTAGGTTTTGGCACCATAACGCCATTTTCCATAACATATTCCTGTGATTTGCCACATAATACAGTATCTCTTGTTTTGTAAGTCCCAAAGTCTAAAACAACCCCAGGGGTTATTTGCGTATCCTTAACAAAATTATCTATTATTTCCTTTAATCCACTTCTTTTAAATAATAAAAGTCTTAATGTAGTTAAATTAGCATAAGGATTTTTATTAATTATCGTAAGTACATCTTGCAATAACATTTCATAATCTTTTTTAGTAAATATATCTTGTAATAATGGTGAAGAACTAAGATTTTGATTCCTCACCAATTCATCAATATATCTTTTATAAATATAATAATCTTTAATATTAAACATTTTTTCACCTATTTCTAAAAAATACATGACATATTATAAAAAAATGGTTAGAAACTGTCAAGCTTAAATTGTTTTGCCAAAAAATTCCAAAAAAATTAATGCAAACTAAGTCGATTTGTGGTATTATGGTGAGGGTGAAAATATGAAAGAGAAAAATAATGAAGAAGAAAATTTAAACGAAACAAATAAGGAAGAAAGCTTTGCAAAATATATTTATGAGTTAAGACTAAAAAGAAATTTAACACAGAAAATGCTAGCTGATAAAATTAAAGTATCTGATAGAACTATTTCTAAATGGGAGAATGGCTTAACTGTACCTGACTTACATAATATTAGAGTTATTTGTAAAGAATTAGGTGTATCAGCTGACTCTGTAGTTTTAGAGAAAAGCACTTTTAAAGATCATTTCCATAATTTCTTAGATTTGTTAAAAGTTTTATGGAAACATCTTTTCAATAATATATTTAAAGTTATATTTTTTATAATCTTTATTCTCTTATTAGTTTATTTTATAAATAATTACAATGCTATAAATATTTATACGTTAACTTATGAAAGTGATGATATAAATTTTAAAAATGGTATTTTCATTAGAAATAAATCATACAATCTTTTATTTATTGATGATATAACACTTAATGATAATAATTATGACTATGAAGAAGTGAAAGTCACATTATACGTTTTAGTAAATGGTGATAAAATATCTTTATATGAAAACAATGGATTAGATGACATATTTATAGAAGAATTAGCAAGTTATCCTACAATATTAAATAAAGATGTTCTTAAATCTATAAATAAAGGATTGTATTTAGAAATAAAATTAACTGACGTTAATGGTAAAGATAAAACTTATAATTGTAATATTTCATTGACAAAAGAGTTTCAAAATAATAAATTAACTTATAGAAACTATCAAATTAATACTACTTATGACAATGATTATCAAATCTTTTTAAATAACAAAAGTGACTTAACTTCTAATCCTGTTGAATATAAAAGTTTTGCTGCTAACTTTAATTCTAATGATACTGCTAAAATGGCTAGTAAGTCAGCAGAAGTTGTTTCTAGCAACAAATTAGAAAGCCTGGGTTATAGTTATGATGCAAATTCAGATACTTATACAAAAGTTGATGGAGATAAGGAAATAATTTATCAACCGAGGATGAAAGTATTATATACCAAAGAAAATTTTAAAATGTTGGAATATAATGCATATTATTATTTTGAAAAAAATAGAATTGATTTTAAAATTTATGATAGGTCAAAAAATATAGTTGCAAAATTTAGATACTTAACTAGCAGTCAAAAAATATATTGTTACATAGGAAATTGCAAAAATTATCAATCTGAAATAGATTATATTTTGGCTGAATATCGACAAATTTCAGCAATTCTCTAATCGTGGAGTTATAACTCTCACGATTTTCTATTGCAAAACAATAATTTAATTTGTTAATGTGGAATTGGATAGAGAAAGGAGGATGGATAAAGTAGTGAAGTATATGAAAGTTTTATCAGCTTTCATAATTATTGGAGCTTTGTGTTTTACTAGTAATGTTAAAGCAGAAGTAAGTGAAGAAGAGTATACAAAATTAAGGAGTATGTTTTCTGAAGCCAGATTATCAATTATGACAGACGAAGAAAAAGAACTATTAGCGAGTGACAATACAACAGTTGAAGAAAAAATCTATGAAGTCACAGAAACAGTTAATGGAACATTTAATTATTCTGAAGTAAGTCCAGATGATATTGATGAAGTCCTAGAAAATTTCAGCAATGGAGTTAGCACCTACGCGGCATCTTATCAAACATCTTATAAAAGGATTCAGATTTTTGATTCAGATTTAAGTGATAATGGGCACAGCGTTATGGTTTATACACAATGGTTAGTTACTCCCGCAACAAAATCATTTGATGTTACAGCAATGCGTGTCAATGGTGGTTACGTTGTTGAAGGAACTCAATCGGGAACGCAAACTTATTGGAAAGATGGCGCTTACAATTTTGTAGATTACTCTTATAATGGAACAAACATCAGAAAAGCAGATAATGGTTTTGGGATATCTATGAACCTAGTTAATGGTGCATCTTACTTTGAAACTGATATTAGTGCAAATGTTATAGCAACCTCATCATCAGCAACCGCATATGGAACATATCAACATGCTGTTACTGATGTTACATTAGATGAATCACAAAGTTACACAATAAGTCATAACGGATTTGGTGAAGTACTTAACTTCGCAACAGGAATAAGAGGAAGTTATGACCGTATGGCAGGTGTATCGATTGCACTTTAGACTGTTTTAACTAAATTTTGAAATATAAAAATATAACAAAGCAAGAAAGATTCTTTAAAGTTAGAAAGTTTAAAATTATCAACAATTTATCATTAAAGGGTGTTAGATTATTGTTGCTGGCTACAGATTATAGGGTAACCTAATAATAAAAGGAAGGAGAGGGAAGCCATGAAAGGAAAACAATGGGAAAATCGTGAGGAATATATACCAGTATGTTATACCGTTCCTCGACACTCTTTTTTTATGCGAGTGTCATAATATCAAACCTTAATTCATACCATTAAGTAGATTAACGAAAGATGGTGGGTTATGGAAAAAGAAAAAATTATATCTTCTATAGCAAAGCGTGGTAATGGAGAAATATATTTAGGAGTTGTCGGAGCAGTTAGGACCGGGAAATCGACGTTTATCAAACGTTTCATCGAAAATCTAGTTGTACCTAGTATAACCGATGAGTATGAAAAGAAACATTGCTTAGATGAGATTCCCCAAAGTGCACAGGGTAAAACTATCATGACAACTGAACCTAAATTTGTTCCTAGTAACGGAGCAACTATTAAAGTTGGTGAATTTGAAACTAACATAAAATTAGTAGATTGCGTTGGTTACGTCATACCAGAAGCCAATGGCTTTGTTGATGAAGATGGCAATCCAAGGATGGTTAAAAGTCCTTGGTTCGAAGATGCTATTCCTTTTGTGGAGGCAGCAGAAATAGGAACTGAAAAGGTAATAAAGGACCATGCAACAATAGGAATTGTTGTAACTACGGATGGATCATTTGGAGAAATTAAAAGAAATTCATACATCGAAGCCGAAGAAAAAGTTATTGGTGAACTTAAAAATATTGGTAAACCATTCATCGTAATTTTAAATAGTGTTCATCCAACTAATACCGAAACACAGGCATTAGCGAGAAATTTAAGTGATACTTACGAAGTGCCTGTAATGCCTATAAGTGCTGAGTTAATGAATGAAAAAGAGATTATGGAAATATTAAAAACGGCGCTTTTTGAATTCCCAGTCTTAGATATTAAAGTATCTATTCCTGAATGGGTCCATGTTTTATCAAATAAACATGAGATAAAAGCACATTACCTAGAAAAAATTAGAGAAAGTGTCATATCTGTTGAAAAAGTCAAAGATATCGACGACATTTTGAACCACTTTAATGATTCTTCATATATTTCCAATTCCTATATAAGCGAATTAGATGCTGCAACTGGGACTGTAACAATCAATTTAGAAAGCACTAATGAACTATTTGAAAGTACATTAAAATCAATTATGGGTGATATGGTTACTACAAAAGCAGGACTACTTAAAATCTTTGCTTCATATACAGAAACAAAAGAAGAGATGGAATCTTTAAAACAGGCGGTTAAAATGGCTAAAAGTACCGGATATGGTATAGTCTATCCTGGTTTAAAAGAGTTGAAATTAGAAACTCCAGAATTAGTTAAGCAAGGAAACCGCTATGGAGTCAAATTAAAAGCTATAGCCTCTAGCATCCATATGATAAAAGTTGATGTGGAATCGACATTTGAACCAATAATTGGAAGTGAGATTCAATCTAAAGAATTAATTAATCATTTGATGCGTGATTATGAATCTGATGCATCAAGTATTTGGAAGAGTGAAATCTTTGGTCGTAGTTTAGAAACTATTGTCCAAGAGGGAATTCAAGCCAAACTTAGTATGATGCCTGACAATACTCGTTATAAATTAAAAGATACAGTAACAAAAATTGTCAATAAAGGCTCAAATACTTTAATAGCTATTGTCATTTGATAATAGCTATTTTTGATATTTAAGTGTAAAAATGTCAAAAATTAGTCAATAAAATAAATTAAAAAAGGAAAAACACATGAAAATTCATGATAAATTGCGAAATTTTGTTGATTTTAGGTGCTTTTTTTGATAATCTTAATATGTAAGGATAAATATCTTTACAAAATATTTAGAATGTATGGGAGGTAAAAACATGTCTAAAGTAGAATTAGTAGAATTAATTGCTAAGGAAGCAGGACTTACAAAAGCTGATGCTGCAAGAGCACTTGATGCAACACTTGCTGGAATTACTGCTGGCCTTAAAAAGGAAGGAAAAGTATCTCTAGTTGGATTTGGAACTTTCTCAGCTAAGAAAAGAGCTGCTCGTGAAGGAATCAACCCATTAACTAAAGAAGCTATTAAAATTCCTGCTAAGACTGTTGCTTCATTCAAAGCTGGAAGCAAATTAAAAGACGCTTTAAACTAATTTAGTTAAAAAATGAAAAGTTGGTGCAAATCAACTTTTTTTTCGTGCGCCGTGCATGGCATATAACTAGAGGGTGAAAGTCCCTTACACGCGTAGGTATCGATGAAGTGTTA
>CALVVI010000067.1 GCA_944363815.1 uncultured Bacilli bacterium
GAAAGAAAATGGCATACCATTTAACATTATTAGCAAAATAACGGGATTAAGTAAGAAACAAATAATGATGTTGTGATTTTTTAAAAATAAATTTTTGTTTTAAAAGTCTTGATATACTTTGGTTGTTGTGGTAATATATTTTTGTAAAACGTTGATGAAAGACATGGTTTTTAATTGATTTTTTCAAGAGAGTTAGCGGATGGTGGAAGCTGATAAATAGATTAAAGATTACTACTTTCGAAGTGAGTTTAATAAACTCCGGATTTTATCCGTTATCAAAATTAAGTTAAATAAGGGATGGTACCGTGCTAAATGCACTCCTTGGTGTCCATCTCTTTTTTTTGAGGAGGAAATTATGATAAACATTAAAGAAGATCAAGATTTAAGTGTACTTAATCACAGTTGTGCTCATTTACTTGCTCAAGCTGTTAAGCATTTATATCCTAATGCTAAATTTTGGGTAGGTCCAGTTATTGATGAAGGATTTTATTACGATATCGATTTAGGTGATGATGTAATTAAAGAAGAAGACTTACCTAAAATTGAGAAAGAAATGAAAAAAATTGCTAAAGATGGTAAAAGAATTGTTAGACAAGAACTTTCAAGAGAAGAAGCTTTAGAAAAGTTTAAGGATGATTTATATAAAATTGATTTAATCAATAATATGAGTGATGATACTGTTATTTCTTGTTATACTCAAGGAGATTTCACTGACTTATGTCGAGGACCACACGTTGATACTGTAAAAGGACTTAAGTTTTTCAAGTTGCTTAAAGTAAGTGGAGCATACTGGAAAGGGGACTCTAATAACAAGATGCTTCAAAGAATTTATGGTGTTTGTTTTAAGACGGAAGAAGATTTAAACAATCACTTAAATTTCTTAGAAGAAGCAAAGAGACGTGACCATAAAAAATTAGGTAAGGAACTAGATTTATTCATGATTAGTGAATATGGTCCAGGTTTTCCATTTTTCTTACATAATGGTATGATTATCCGTAATGAACTAGAAAATTTCTGGTATAAAGAACACACTAAAGAAGGATATGAATTTATTAAAACTCCAATTATGTTAAATAAAGATTTATGGGAATTATCAGGACACTGGTTTAATTATCGCGAAAATATGTATACTAGTGAAATTGATGAAAAAGTATTTGCAATAAAGCCAATGAATTGCCCTGGGGGAATGCTTGTTTATAAAAATAGTCTACATTCTTATAAAGATTTACCGCTTAGAATTGGGGAACTTGGGCAAGTGCATAGACATGAAGCAAGTGGAGCATTAAATGGTCTATTTAGGGTTAGAACATTTACACAAGATGATGCTCATATATTTATGAGAGAAGACCAAATCGAAGAAGAAGTTATAAGACTTATCAGTTTTATTGATCGGATTTATTCGGTATTTGGTTTAACTTATGATATTGAACTATCTACTAGACCAGAAGAAAAATACATCGGAGATATTGCTATTTGGGATAAATCAGAAAAAGCTTTGCAAGATGCTTGTGAAAAATCTGGACACTCTTGTAAAATCAATCCAGGGGATGGAGCATTCTATGGACCAAAGCTAGATTTCCATATTAGAGACTCATTAGGTCGTGTTTGGCAATGCGGTACAATTCAACTGGATATGAATTTGCCAGAAAGATTCGATTTAACATATATTGATGCTGATGGCTCTAAGAAAAGACCAGTTATGCTTCACAGAGTTATTTATGGTTCTATTGAAAGATTTATTGGTATTTTGATTGAACACTATGCTGGTGCTTTTCCACTTTGGCTTGCTCCTGTAGAAGTTAATATTATTCCAGTAAGTAATGAGCATCATTTAGAATATGCTCAAAAACTTGCCGAACAATTAGATAGTGCTGGTATTAGAGTTAAAATTGATGATAGAGATGAAAAAATGGGATATAAGATGCGTGAAAGTCAAACTAAAAAGATACCACTTACTTTAGTTTTAGGAGATAAAGAAGTAGAAAATGATAGTGTAAGTTATCGTGAATTTGGTAAACAAGAAACAACTACAGTATCAAGTGGGGAATTTATCAATTTAGTTACTAAATGTATCGAAGATAAAGGGTATAATATTTAGTAAATGATTATGTGAGGAAAGAAGGTATATTGTTTTTTTCCTTTTTTTCTGCTAAAATAAGTATCAATAAAAGAAGGGGCGTTTATGGAATTTAAAAATTTAAATCAAAATAAAGCTTTTATAAAAAAAGAAGCACAAAGATTAGGGATTTCTCCAAAGGCTGCTTATTCGACTTATTATTCTAGATATTTACTCGAAAGAATTGCTCAAGTAAATTGTGGAACTTTAGTTGTTAAAGGAAGTTTTAGTCAATACGTTCATTTAGGAAGTCTAAGTAGGCCTGTTTTAGATATTGATTTGTCTAGTCAGATGTCTCATCGAGTTCCAATAAATTTGTTGTTTGCTTCTATTTATAATTCGGAAGATGAGCATATAACATTTGATATAAGTCGTATGCCTTATCGGACTCCAAATGGGGTTTATAAAATTCCCGTTATTGCTAAAATAAAGTATCCTGGGGATAGTAAAGAAATGATTGTTCCTATCTCAGTAGATTTTAAAGAAAATAATAAAGTTATTTTTGAAACACAATTTAAATGTGTTGAACCTCTTTTTGAAGGCGATAAAAAATTTTTTATAAATACGCCATCATTTGAAGAACATATTGCAGAGAAGCTTTATATAATTGCGCATAATAGAAGATCAGATATTGAAAATACTAGAGTAAAAGATTTTTATGATATATATGAGTTGCATGGTAATGATTATGATCCTGATAAATTTTGTTTATATTTTCAAATGATGCTTTTAATGTATGGAGAAAATTTGGATGATTTAACTACAGAGTTTTTAAATAAAAATTTTATTAAAAGACATGCGGACATATGGGAAAGGATGAAACGCAAGTACGAATTTGTTGATGGTGATATTGATTTGGATGAGGCCGTTTATTATACAAGAGCAGTATTGGCAGAACAAATTCAAAGAATAAGAAATAGAGAATTTACAAGTCAAGCTAGATCTTTAATTAGAAAGAAAATGAGTTAATTTTACGAAATCTATTAATATAAGTAGAGTATTGGAGTTCTACAAGGATTAATTAATGTTTGGAGTAAAGTTTATGACAATGATAATAATATTATTTTTGCTATCTTTTAGATTCATTGTTATGAAAATACATTTAAAAAGAGCAAAAGGTTAATAAAAATGCTTAAAATTATTTGACAAACATAAAATAATAGTGTATATTATTGGTGTTGTTAAAAAAGGAAAGAGATTTGTATCCACCTGATTGCTGCTCAGCAATGGGTTAAAAAGCCTAAGGTTATTTTAAGTAATGAGATAGGATTTTTAAAATGGATACAAATATTGTATTCATTTTTTAATTTGGTGGAGGTGCTTTAATATAGCAAAAAATGTTGATGAATTACTAACTAATGAAGATATCAAAATTCCAGAAGTTATGGTAATTGGCCCAAACGGCGAAAAAATGGGACTTAAAAGAATCGAAGATGCTTTGACTTTAGCAAATTATGCTGGTTTAGATTTAGTTCTTATGAGTGGAAATTCTACTCCTGCAGTTGTTAAGATTATGGATTATAATAAATTCAAATATGAAAAGCAAAAAAAATTAAAAGAAACCCAAAAGAAACAAAGAGAATCTAATAAGGAATTAAAGGAATATCGTTTGTCAGTAACAATCGATGTTGGTGACTTTGAAACAAGAAGAAGAAATGCACAAAGCTATTTGGAAAAAGGACATAAAATCAAAGCTTTTATTAGATTTAAAGGTCGTCAAATGGCAAGACCAGAACAAGGAAAAGATGTTCTTTTAAGATTTGCTGATGCATTATCAGAAGTATCAGTAATTGAAACAGAACCAAAATTAGATGGTAGACAAATGGCTATGATTTTAGCACCAAAAAATAAAGAAGGGAAGAAGTAATATGGCAAAATGTAAACAAAAAACTCATAAATCAAGTGCAAAAGTATTTATGAAAAAGAAAAATGGCGAACTTACTTACATGAAGAGTGGAAGTAACCATAAGACTGGAAAAGATTCAGCTAAAGAAGTAAGACAAAGAAGAAATAAAGGTACTTTAAGTAAAGGAGATAGGAACAGATTAAAATCTGTTATCTAGGAGTGGGGTGAATAAGTAATGGCAAGAGTTAAAGGTGGAAATGTTTCTAAAAATAGAAGAAGAAAAGTATTAAAGGAAGCAAAAGGTTATTTTGGAAGTAAACATAGATTATATAAGACTGCTCAAGAACAATTATTCCATAGTGGTGCTTATGCATATCGTGATAGAAAACAAAATAAGAGAAACTTTAGAAAATTATGGATTACAAGAATCAATGCTGCATGTCGTGAAAATGATATAAGCTATTCTAAATTTATCAATGGGTTAACTAAGGCTGGTATTGAAATCAATAGAAAGATGCTTGCAGAAATGGCTATTGATGATGCTAAGAGTTTCGCTGCTTTAGTTGAAACTGCAAAGAAAGCTTTAGATGGTAAAGTTGAAGCTCCTAAAAGAGTAGAAGCTAAGAAAGAAACTAAAGTTGAAACTAAAAAAGAAGAAGTTAAAAAGGAAGAAAAGAACGAAGATTTAAGTTCTAAGACACTTGCTGAATTAAAAGCTTTGGCTAAAGAAGCTGGAGTTAAAGGTTATTCAGCAATGAAAAAAGATGAATTATTAGCATCTTTAAAATAATTGCTTGAAAAGTGTAGAGTTTTAAAATATAATAGATATAGTAAGTTTTTACTTAAGTGTTTGTTGCTCCGACAGCACTTCAGTTAAAACCGATTTGTGAGTAAGGAGGATATATTATGGCTTTAAATAAGGAAGAAAAAGCAAAAATCATTAAGGAATTTGCTAAATCTAAGAATGATGTTGGATCAACTGAAGTTCAAGTAGCAATATTAACTAATGAAATTAATAACTTAACTGAACATTTAAAAGAACATAAGCATGATTATCATTCTAAAAGAGGTCTTCTTATGAAAGTAGGTCGTAGAAAGAAATTACTTGACTACTTAAAAACAAGAGATGTTGTAAGTTATCGTGAATTAATTAAAAAATTAAATTTAAGAAAATAAATTAAAAAGGCACTTGTTTTTAGTGTCTTTTTGTTTTTGGAAAAGAAAAGAGGTAATATGAAGAAAGTATTTGAATTAGATTTTAATGGACGAAAATTAGTTGTTGAAACTGGAGAACTTGCGAAACAAACTAATGGTTCAGTTTTAGTAAGATATGGTGATACTGCTGTTTTATCTGTCTCAGTTATGGGTAAAAACATGATTAGTAGTGATTTTTTCCCACTTACAGTGTTGTATCAAGAAAGATTATATTCAGTTGGTAAAATTCCAGGAGGATTTATCAAAAGAGAAGGTCGTCCTAGTGATGCTGCAACACTTGCTGCAAGATTAATCGATCGACCTATAAGACCAATGTTTGATGAAAACTTAAGAAATGAAATTCAAGTTATCAATACAGTTTTATCAGTTGATCAAGATAATTCACCAGAAATTACAGCACTATTTGGTTCATCTTTATGTTTAGGAATTAGTAATATTCCATTTGATGGACCTGTTGCTGGAGTAATTGTTGGACGAATTAATGGCGAATTTGTAATCAATCCAACTGCTGAACAAGCAGAAATAAGTGATTTAAACTTAACTGTTGCTGGTACAAAAGAAGCTATTTGTATGGTTGAAGCAGGAGCTAAAGAGTTAAGTGAAGAAGTTATGCTTGATGCTTTGATGTTTGCTCATGAAAATATTAAAGTACTATGTGAATTTGAACAAAAGATTATCGATGAAGTCGGAGTAGAAAAAATTGAACTTGAAAAGGCGGAAATCGATCCGGAATTAGAAAGTGCTGTTAAAGAGTACGCAACTAAGGATATGCTTGAAGCTATTCAAATAAAAGATAAGTTAGAAAAGTATGCAAAAATCGATGAAGTAAAAGAAAAGACGATAGAACACTTTAAAGAAGTTTATGCTGAAGACGAAGAAATAGATAAGAAAATTGCAAATGTAAGTAAAGTTTTAGTAAGCATTGAAGCAGGTGAAGTAAGAAGACTAAT
>CALVVI010000068.1 GCA_944363815.1 uncultured Bacilli bacterium
GTGCCAAAAAGTTGCATTTTTGCTCAAAAAGTGGTGCCAAAAAGTTGCATTTTTGCTCAAAAAGTGGTGCCAAAAAGTTGCGTTTTTTTAAAAATGATGTTAAAATTTTAATGAAAAGAGGTTAGAAATATGCAAAGAATATTTGAAAATACATTAAAAGTATGGAAATCTAGTGGAATGAATAAGCCATTAATAATTATTGGGGCTAGACAAATAGGCAAAACATATACTATTGAAAAATTTTGTAAAGAAAATTTTGAAAACTATTTGTATTTTAATTTAGAAAAAGATGTTGAAATTGCAAAAATATTTGAAAATACACTAAAGCCAGAAGAAATAATAAAAAATATCGAAGTAAGATTAGAAAAAACTATTGATATTGATAATACCATAATGTTTTTTGATGAAGTTCAAGTTTCAGAAAGATTTATAACATCATTAAAATATTTTTGTGAAAGTACAAACAATTATAAAATAATATGTGCAGGATCACTGCTAGGAGTTAAATTAAATAGATTTAATTCATCATTTCCAGTAGGAAAAGTAGAAATGGAACACATGTTTCCTATGAGTTTTAAAGAATTTTTAATAGCACTTAATCAAACAATGCTTATTGATGAGATTTATTATCATTATCAAAACATGATTCCTATGGCTGAAGATTTACACGAAAAAGCCCTAATGTTATATAAGCACTATCTTATAGTTGGAGGAATGCCTGAAGCAGTTAAAAGTTATATTGAATGTGGTCAAGATATTGTCAAGTTTAATAGAGATATTGTAAAAACAATTGTTGAAATGTATATTAGTGATATGAATAAATATACTATAAACAAAAATGAAAGTGTTAAAATTGAAAAAGTTTATATGAGCATACCACGAGAACTTGCTAAAGAAAATAAAAAATTTCAATATAAATTAATTGAAGAAAATGCTAGCAAAAGAAAATTTGAAACAGCCCTTGATTGGTTAAACTCCGGTGCAATGATATTAAGTTGCTATAATACAGAAAAAGTAGAAATTCCTTTAAAAGCATATTTAAATAATGATACCTTTAAAATTTATTATAGTGATGTAGGAATATTAAATAGCATTTGTGATATCGGTGTAAATGATATTATTAATGATAGTAACTTCATGTTTAAAGGCGCAATTGCTGAAAATTACATTGCTGAAGAATTAACAACAATGGAAATTCCTCTTATTTATTGGAAAAGTAAGGGAGATGCTGAAATTGATTTTTTACTTACGACAAAGGATGGTATTATCCCTATTGAAGTTAAAGCCAGTGATAGAGTACAATCAAAGAGTTTAAAAATTTATATGGAAAAGTATAAACCAACGTATGGTATTAGAATTAGTATGAAAAACTTTGGCTTTGAAAATAATATAAAGTCCATTCCCCTTTATGCGGCATTTTGCCTAAATGATTTAAGAAATTAATAAATTTTAGGTTTTGTACATTTAGGTTAAACTAAAACTAGAGAGCAATTAATTTGTTCTCTAGTTATATTTTATATTATTTTCTTGACACCAATTTATAGCAATATCCTTATATTTTTTATCTCTAAAATTATACCAATCATCAATAATATCATAATTAATACAAGTATCCTTAAATCTTTTAAAAGCCCCACTGCCATTTAAAGAAATATATAATTGATTCTGCAACTTGCTATCTTCAATTGTATCAGCAAATTCTACCATCATTTCGTATTCATTTATGTCATTTTTTGTTGGTAGCATAATAGAATTTTCGAATAATTCATCTAGTTCATCGCCATTTGATTTTCCAAATTTTTAATATTTGATACAAATATTTCGGCTGTTTCAGGAATATAATAACAATTAATCCCATCATTAACTATTTCTAAGGCATCTATTACATCATCTAATTTTATTTTCAATAAAAATTACTCCTTTCATTTACCAAAATTATATCACATATTATACTAAAAAGTAACTATCTAATAAAAAAGTGCATACTTCCCCTTTTGAAAAAATGAGTCATGATTTTAAAAATACAACTTTAATTAGTAAATAATAAATATCCTGATGTGGCTTTTGAATTAAAAGATAAATGCCTTTTAATAAAAAGTGATTGTCAAAAATTTGTTGATAAGTTATAAGGTGTTAATATTTAAATTATTTGTTGTATCATAGGTAAAATTTTTCTAAAATTAAATGCCAATTTTTTTTGTTTACCCGCGAAAAGTGGCAATTTTGCATCAACTTTCCCCGTGAAAAGTGGCATTTTTGCATCAGCTTTCCCCGCGAAAAGTGGCATTTTAATATAAAAGTGTTGAAAATTTGGCTAATATATGCTAAAATTTAATAAATGGAGGATAAGAGATGAAAAGATTATTTGAAGATACTTTAATGAAATGGAAAAATAATGGTATGAAAAAGCCTTTAATGGTTATTGGAGCAAGACAAACAGGTAAGACTTACACTATTGAAAAATTCATTTTCGAAAACTTTGAAGAACATTTAAGTTTTAATATAGAAAAAGAAGAAAGAATAAGAGATATATTTGAAAAAAGTATTGATGCGGAAGTAATAATCAAGGAATTGGAACTATATATAGGTAAAAATATTGATTTGGATAAAACAGTAATTTTCTTTGATGAAATTCAAGAAAGTGAAAGATTGATTACTTCTTTAAAATATTTTTGTGAATCAAAGTTACCATTTAAAATAATTTGTGCTGGTTCGCTACTTGGTGTTAAATTAAAAAGACTTAAAAGTTCATTTCCGGTTGGTAAAGTTACAATAGAATATATGTATCCCCTTAATTTTGAAGAATTTTTATTAGCAACAGGCAAAGAAATGCTACGAGATAAAATAAAAGAATGTTATAAAACAATGACCCCTTTACCGGATTTTGCTCATGAAGATGCTTTAAAGTTATATCGCCTATATTTATGTGTTGGAGGAATGCCCGAGGCCGTAGATAATTTTGTTAATAATGGATTAGATATTTTCAAATTTGATTTCAAAATATTATCCAATATAAGAGAATCTTACGTAGCAGATATGAAAAAATATGTGGATAATAAAAGTGAATCAGTTAAAATAGAAAAAGTTTATTATAGTATTCCAGAACAACTTGCTAAAGAAAATAAAAACTTTCAATATTCTATACTAGAAAAAAATGCCCGCGGTAGAAAATATCGCAACCCAATTGAATGGTTAATGGCATCTAAATTAGTTTTAATAGCAAACAATGTCAAAAGAGTTGAAATACCTTTAAAAGTTTTTGCAGATGAAAATTCCTTTAAATTATATTTAAGTGATGTTGGTTTACTTTTGAATCTTAGTGAAATTAAATATAATGAAGTTTTAATGGATGAAGATTTTATTTTTAAAGGTGTTATTACTGAAAATTATGTGGCTCAAGAACTTATAAGACAATTTCCGTCATTATATTATTGGACCTCTGATAGAGATGCTGAAGTAGATTTTTTAATACATACTAATGATGGTATAATCCCTATAGAAGTAAAAAGTGGAATTAATAATAAATCTAAGAGTTTGAATGTCTATATTGAATATAATAAACCCAAATATGCTATTCGCCTGTCAACAAGAAATTTTGGCTTTGAAAACAATATAAAATCTATACCCTTATATGCAACATTTTGTATTAAAGACTAGGAGGACTTAAAATGTTAGAAAATATTGAAGTATTATGTCATAGTAGTATTAAATTTAATAAAGGATTAATTATTTATTTTGATCCCTTTAAAATAAATGAAAATTATAATGATGCTGATATTATATTTATTACGCATAGTCATTATGATCATTATTCCGAAGAAGATATAAGTAAAGTTATAAAAGATAATACAACTATAGTTGTACCTAAAGATTTAGAAGATATGGTATTACAATTTGGTTTTGCTAAAGAGCATATTATAGTTGTAAGCCCTAATGAAGAATATAGTGTATTGGGAATAAATTTTAAAACAATCCCCGCATATAACACTAACAAGAATTTTCATCCTAAATCTAATGAATGGGTGGGATATATTATTAACTTAGATCAAACTACATATTATATCGCTGGTGATACTGATATAACTGAAGAAAATAGACAAGTTAAATGTGATGTTGCTTTCGTCCCTATCGGCGGAACTTACACAATGACTTATAGTGAAGCCGCAGAACTTATCAATGAAATTAAACCTCAAATTGCTGTTCCAATTCATTATGGTTTAATTGTTGGTAACAAGGAAGATGCTAATAACTTTGCTAATTTAGTAGATAAAGAGATAGAATGTAAGATACTAATTAGATAAAGGAAAGTAAAAATGAAAGTAATAACAATTTGTGGAAGTTTAAAATTTCAAAATGAAATGCTACGTATAGCAAGAAAAATGACATTGGAGGGAAATGTTGTTATTACTCCAATTTTTCCTGTTGATAAAAATTATAGTGTTACTCCCAGTGAAAAAGAAATGTTTGCTCGAGTACACAGAGAAAAAATAAAGTTAGCTGATGCTATACTAGTAGTAGATGCTAACAAATATATAGGGGAAAGTACTAAAAGTGAAATTGAATTTGCTAAATCATTAAATAAAGAAATTTTATATTATAGTGATTTAGAAAATTTTAAGAATTAATTTCTTCGATAATTTCGAAGCGAGTAAATATATTTAAATGATGGAAAAAAATTATGGATGGTTTTATTGAATTAATATTAGAATTAATAACTGATGGAAGTATAGAAGCATTACCTAATAAAAAGATTCCTAAAATTTTAAGGATAATTATTGCTCTAATACCTATAAGTTTTTTGATTGGTTTAATCATTTTGGGAATATTGTTATTGCGAGATTCTGTTTTATTTGGTTCACTTATTATCGGAATTGCTGTACTTTTACTGCTGGCATTAATATTTAAAATAATAGATCACATGCGTATGGATTAAATATTTTTCAAACTCAACCAAGCGTTTAGTCATATCAACGTTTGGTTTATTGTTATATGAATATTTTTTGTTTATAATAAAAAACGAAAGGAGAATAGTATGAAAAAAGTTTTAATAATATCTATTACTGCAATCATAAGTATAATTGTTGGTCTAACAGCAGGTTATTTTATATTTAAGGGTGATACTACCAATAATGTTGAAGAAACATTACCTAAACCAGAAATATCTGAAGGTATAAGAGGAGAGCAATTTGGAATTGACAAAAATATCAATGAAAGTACTATCGATGAATATTTAGGCAGGAGTGATAGTGTTTATCGAGATATGCGTATGCTTAAAGATCCAGGTAACTATGAAGCAATCGGTGGAGATTCTTATCTTTCTGGATTTGTTGAAGGTTTTGAAGTTGTCCCATTACCTTATTTAACTAATGTAACAGGTCTACCAGAAGATGTTGGAGAAACTTATACGGGTGCAACTTTATTTACTCAAGATGAGTCTGGTAATTACGTTGCTAACTACGAAGAATCAATGGAAATTCTAGAAGCAATTTTTCCAAGAGATAAAAATATCTTCTTAATGTGTGGTGGTGGAGGTTATGCCGGAATGGCTAAAACCATGCTTGTTGCCCTTGGTTGGGATGAAAATAAAATTTATAATGTTGGTGCTTTCTGGAGTTACAATGGCAACAATAAGGTAGAAGTTAAGAAAACTATCGATGGCGAAGACTATTATAATTTTAGTATTGTTCCTTATTATAATATTGATTTTACAACACTTCATGAGGTATAGTAATGAAAAAGAAGTGGCTAATAATTAGTATAGTTGCTTTAATCATTGTTGTTGCAACTATTGTAGTATTTTTAATATTTAAAAATCAAAGTAAAATTTTTTCTTTAGAAAGTAAGTATTATAATACCGGAGAAAAAATCGAAATAAATATTTCAGAACTAGAAGAATTAATCAGCGATAAAGAATCATTTGTAGTTTTTGTGTCTCAGGACATGTGT
This sequence comes from uncultured Bacilli bacterium, assembly GCA_944363815.1. Classification (GTDB taxonomy): domain Bacteria; phylum Bacillota_I; class Bacilli_A; order RF39; family UBA660; genus Onthocola_B. The sequence goes on from CALVVI010000068.1 coordinate 5,947, forward strand.
TTAGCATCATCTAATTTTGAAGTTGTTATAAATGATTTTTTAGAAGAATACCCAATTACTATATATGAAATAAATTATTC
>CALVVI010000069.1 GCA_944363815.1 uncultured Bacilli bacterium
ATAAACAAAAATATTAAGAAAAGTAATCACGATAAAACCATCGGCTTACTTATTGTTAAAAAGAAAAATACATTTGTTATTGAATACACTACTAGTGATGATATTTTAATTACTACCTATGCCTTAAATTAAAATGTGAATTTTTTTGATAAAATCTGTCAAAAAAATTCACATTTATTTTTCTATCTCCAATAACATGTTTTCTAGACTATTAATATCAGTTGAAGCCCCTCCAACTAAAAAGCCATCAATACATTTTATTGTATTTAACTCACCAATATTTGAAGCATTTATACTTCCCCCATATAATACTTCCAACTTTGTATCATATTTCTCTTCAATAATATCTTTAATAAATTCAATATTTTCTTTTAATTCCTTATTTTTAGGCCTTACACCAGTACCTACCGCCCAAACAGGTTCATAAGCAATTATAATATTTTTAATTTCCACATTATTAAGCACTTCACTTATTTGTTTTTCTAAAACCATATAAGTATTACCATCTTCTTTTTCTTTTAATGTTTCCCCAATACAATATATTACTTTAATATCATTATATATAGCATTATTAATCTTATTTATAAAATCTATATTTATTTCATGTCTATATTCTCTTCTTTCACTATGCCCCACTATTACATATTCTACACCTAAACTTTTAAGTTGTTCCCCAGTTACTTCTCCCGTAATAGTTTTATCCATAAATGAAGATATATCTTGACTACCTATACTATATCCGTTCTTATCAAAAAAAGCTAAAAACGGTAAAGATGGTACTACTACCAACTTTACCTTTTTAGCACTTATTTCACTTAATCTATTATTATATTTTACTATATCATCTTTAACTAATTTATTTTTAAAATTACATACTAAATACTTCATAACATCCTCTCTTAATCTTCTAAGAAATATTTAGCCATCTTTTCATAATTATCTTGGCTATTTAAGCAAGTATCTATTAGGTACCCCTTTTCATTATTAACTTGGTATTCTTTAATACCTCGTATATAAAACTCTTTATTTCTGTCTTCAATATAAAAAGGCATAATATCGTTATATAGGCACTCTCTAAACATAATCATTCTTCCAACGCGACCATTTCCATCTTGAAAAGGATGAATACTTTCAAATCTTACATGAAATTCTATTATATCTTCTACTCTCTTATTATCTATTTTTTCATACCAATCCGATAAATTTTGCATATCTTTAGCTACTTCACTAGGAAGTGATGTAGTAATATTACCAACAAAATTCTTTTTCTTTTTATAATCTCCTACAACAAACCATTCTTTTTCTTCATCAGTTAAAGTTCCTTCTTTTAATATAAAGTGGAACTTTTTTATCATATCTTCCGATAGCTTTTCTTCAATAGTATCTAACATATATTTAAAAAGTGTAAAATGATTCTTTACTTCTGTTGCATCTTTTAAAACTATTACTTTATCACTACTTGTTAAAATAGTTCCAGTTTCATAGATACTTGCCGTTTCATCCGGAGTAATAGTTGATCCTTCAATATGATTAGTATTATATGCAAAATCTAATTGCGTTTTATGATATAAATTACCAGACAAATTCATTTTTCTTTGCTCAATTAAAGCTTTCTTTACTTTCCTTACATCCATCTTACGTACCTCCCTGATCTATTCCATCCATTCTAATGCCGCAAGAGTTCCATCAGCAATATATTCTAGTGTTGCTCCTCCACCACTAGACATAAAGTCAAATGTGTAACCAAACTTTTTCGCAGCAGAAACAGTATCTCCTCCCCCAACTATAACCTTTTTATTACTTTCTTTAAGTATCTTAAATAATCCACTTGTTCCTTCCGTAAACCTATCATCTTCAAATTTACCACAAGTTCCGTTTACAAATATTAATTCACACTCATTAATATATTTTTTATATAATTCTAAGCTTTTATTACCTATATCATATATTATTCCATCATCAATAGTAAAATCTACTGGTAGTATTATTTTACCCTTATATTTGTGCATTAAATCTCTTAATTCTTGTAAAATAGATTCATCACTTGTAGCAATACTAACACCAATATCAGCACCACGAGCTTTTAAGAAGGAATTAGCTATACCTCCCCCAACTAATAAATAACGACATCTATCAAGTAATGACTTAATTATAGGTAACTTATCATCTACTTTAGCTCCTCCCATAAATACACAAAAGTCATCTGGAGTATTATGAACCAAGACATCTAAATTCTTAAGTTCATTTTCCACTAAAAAACCAATGCAATGTGGAATATATTTAGCAATACCAGCAGTAGATGCATGAGCTCTGTGCAAGGATCCAAAAGCATCATTAACAAATACATCTCCTAAAGATGCCCAAAACTTAGCAAGTTCTTCATTATTTTTACTTTCTAACTTCTCAGGATAATCCATTAATCTAGTGTTCTCTAATAAAATAACATCTCCCTTGTTACATGAATCTACAAACTCTTTAACTTTTGCTCCATTACATTTACTTACAAACTTTACTTCTCTTCCAAGTAAATTACTAAGTTCTTGACCCACATACTTTAAAGTATTTTTACTTTTATCTTCTTCACTTTTAACTCTACCTAAATGACTTAATATAACTATTTTACAATTTCTATCTAATAAATACTTTAAAGTATCCAAACTCTTAACTATCTTACTATTATCAGTTATTCTAGTACCTTCCATAGGTACATTAAAATCACATCTAATTACAACACTCTTATTACTTACATCAATATCTTTTAATGTTTTCATATATTCCTTTCTATTTAAATTATCACAAGATTACCCTAAATTTACACCACCAAGTGCACAAAGTAGTGCGGTACCTGCCACACCCGCACTTACACGCAGATGCGGCAGAATTCTAATTTGCATCAACCTATTATCTCAACCTTACTCAACTCGTAGCAAAAATCCACCCCGCTCGCCTCACACCGTAAAGGCGTGAAGACGAGCATGTTCTTCGGCCCTAAATTCTGTATTATCTGTCGCGATAGATAATATTATGCGATAGATAACCTGTAAGGGTCAGCGGACGAGCCACTTCCCCTGCTAAATTCTACGCTAGATTCTAGATAGAAGGACGGGCGCACCCCAAGGTAGCTGTAGAGGACGCTGTCGCCGCCCACAGTACCAGCGAGATTCACAAACAACGCACCGTCCGTAAAGTCCGAATAGCGGGAAATAGTCCAATCATAAAGTCCCATGTACATCCAGTTATCATTAATAGCTGCTCTGTAATCTGCAGTTGAATCACTACTATTATATCCTACCTTTGTCCAGTATGTTGGGGCTGCTCCATACATATAATCACTTACATACATTAATCCTATCTTTGCACTATATGTTATCGCTTCTGATGGATTTACTATTTCATTTTGATATGCTGTTGGTGCATTTGCATCTCTTATATTTGCCTCTGTATTTCCCCCAACTTTCCACTCTGTTGTTGCTATCTTTTCTACCCACTTGCTATCTATATTATTCAAATAATTTATGTAATTTGCATTCAAATTTACTGTATTTAAATTTGAATCACTCCACGTATTTGTTCCTGTGCTGTTATTCCAATAGTATGCTGCTATATTAGCATAGTTATTTCCTTTATAATTACTATCTCCCCTATCATATGCTCCATAGTAAGAACCGTCTGTTCCTAGTTGAGCACTAGTAGCATAATCATATTTTATTAACTTAACTTGCCCATCAAATACTCCTATTATTCTGTATAAATTATCTGTTGGACATGTTTCTTCATCACTTCCAAAACATACATAGTTATTTGGATTTGCTCCCGCATATCTATAACTATTATCATTCGCTCCGTTTGTTAAATCTGCATCATGGTAATATAATCCATTTTCTCCATCTGTGGCATATAGACTTGCTATATATTCTGCTGCATTTCCTAATGTTGTTGCTAATGCTTCTTCTTGAATAATTATCTCAGCATCCATTCTCTTGCCGGTATTTCCTTGTTGATCTGAATCTAGATTAATAAATGTTGCAGTAAACTCCCATTCTTGCACCGTCTGCTTAGTACTATCTGCAGTAATGTTATAATCACTAGCAACTGCAAATAACCCACTTGCTGTTGTAATATCAAAACCACTTACTGTTTGCGTAGATCCATCACTAGTTGTAGTTTGAATATTAGGTACATATGTAAGTCCATCAATAGATGTAACAGGATTTCCTTCTGGATCAGTTACTGTAAGTATTATTTCTGGTTTAGAATCACTAGTAGTATATACATATTCATTAGAATTAATTCTAAAATAAACATAATAATTAAAAGTAGCAGTATTTGTATTATTATTGGCAAGTAATGTTGCTGTAGCAGTAGCACTACTATCTAAATTACCAGCTCCAACTCCAAAATTAAATTGATTAATATTTAATGATATTGGACCACTTACTGAAAACTTTAAACTATCGGTAGTATTTGAAGATAAATCAACATCTGCAGAAGCACCATCACCCAATTGAGCTTGAAAAAAAGCATAAGTGACACTAACTACCACAAATATAGCAAGAACTCCAATTATTAATATTCGCTCTAATTTCTTTCTATTATTTTTTTCTATATCCATAATCATCGTATCCTTACTATTTAAATTTTATCATGCTCACTAAATTAATTCAAGATATTATTAGACTTATTTAGTAAAGTGTGCTAAAATATTTTTCCGAGGGAAGAATATGCAAATAAAAATATATATTGAAAATAGTGATAATAACCTAGATGAATTATTATATGAAGAAAATACTTTAATATTTTATTTTAAATCATTAGATAGTTATAAAGATTTTAGAAGAGTTTTTTATTTAGAAAAAACGTTTATTGATCAATTTGAAAACACTATAACTATCGGGGAAATATTAACAAGTGAAAATATACCTGCAAGCAAATTAAAAAAATTATTTAATAGAGAAAAACCAATTATTATATATAAAGAATATAATCAAGATATATTTAAAATAAAAGTACCAGTTATTATAGATTTAAGCAATGAACCTCTTGATAAGAAAATAGAAATACTTACTAATAATTTAGGTAATGAAAATTTATTTTTCCGAGATGAATATACTGATGGAGAATATGTACCTTTAAAAGATATGTTACGGATGTATCAAATAATTTTGAATGAAGCTAGAGCTATAAAAGAAAATAACTATTCAGAATTAGAAGCATTATACTTCATTTATTGTAACGCTAAAAAGAGGGTGTATAAGAGCGAAAACAAGAATGATAAGTATTTTATCAGCAGAAGCTTAAATCATGTCTTAAATGGTGAAAAAATAGTGTGTAGTGGCTATGCTAATTATATAAAAGCTATGTGTGATGCTATAGGAATAAAATCTCAAAGCTTAACTTGGAAAAATAGGAGTGATATTAACAATGGTCATGAAGAAAATATTGTCTTTGTTAATGACCCTAAATATAAAGTATTAGGTATGTTTACAATTGATGCTACTTGGGATAGTAAAAGAAATGATACAGATACTAGTTATGAAAAAAGCATTAAACATTTTTTAGTACCATTAGTAATTGATGAACAAGAAAAAACCGTTAAAGGGTTCAAAGATCCTGCCGATAATTCTTACTTTTCATTACTAAGCAACTTAAAAAGATTGGAAAATCTAAAGGAAATGAATGCTCCAATCAAAATAATAAATAATGAAGAAAAATTAATCAGAAAAAAAATTAATAAAATTTATGAATATTTACGTTTTCCATTAATGTCAGAAAGCGAAGATATTACCGAAGAAATCATGCTACTATCAATGTTTAGTCGCAAAAAAATACCTTTAACAACTTTAGAAAATATTATTTATAGCATAACCCCTATGAGTGATAATGAACTAAAAAATACAGTTAAAAGTAGTTATCACTATAAATTTGCTGAACCTGAAGAAAAATTAACTTATGATATTTTAAAAAGAAATATTAAATA
>CALVVI010000070.1 GCA_944363815.1 uncultured Bacilli bacterium
AATTTCGGATTACTATTTAAAAATGGCGAGTATAAGTTAGCACCAGTTTTTGATAACGGAGCCTCATTTTATAGTAAAACTAGTGATGAACGATTAAAGATAAGATTAAACGATAATAATGCTTTAGAGCAAAGTTTTTTATATACACAAACTGTTTATATTTTAGATGATAAAGAGTTAAAATTTAGAGATATATTAAATTTGGACAACGAAGATATAAAAAGAGCTATTATTAGATTAACTCCAATTATAATTCAAAAGATGAAAGATATTAAAGAATTTATTGAAAGTATTCCAGAAGAATTTGAAGAATATAAAATAATAAGTAAAGAAAGAAAAAGAATATTATTATAAAAGTATGGAAGCAAGATTAAACAATCTAATTATCCCTGGATACAAGGCACTAAAAAACTTACCCAATTAACGGTAAGTCTTTTTTAGATGTTATCATTTCTGATAGTATCAATAATATTTTGTTTATTAATCTTTTTAACTGATACATGCATAATTATAGTTATTAGTAAGAAGACAACTACAATAGAAATTAATATTGCTTGCCAAGGCAACATATAACCGAGGTCATTTCCTACTTCAAAAGCTTTATAGATTGCAAATGATCCAAGAAGTCCTAAAGGTATACCAATAAGTAGAGATTTTGTACCATAGAATATACTTTCTAAATGAATCATTCGATTAAATTCTCGCGAAGTCATACCAATGGATTTTAACATAGCAAATTCTTTGCTTCTTAAATTCATGTTAGTAGTTATTGTATTAAATATGTTAGTAATACCTATTAAACTGATGACAATTATAAAGCCATATAGGAATATTGCCACTAGTAATAGCATCGACTTTTGGGCATTTACTTCTTGTTCAACGTTATATAAATAGTATTCATAATCAGTATTTTTTAGATAATCATTAATATCACTTTCTAATTTGGAAGTATCACTACTATTTATGTATAAAGCTTCATAATTATAATCGAGATTATCCATCATGGAATCAGATACAATTAAGTAGCCGCTGGATGAATAATTACCTTCTAAGCCCATAGGTCTTTTATCTGTCCTTTTTACTATATTTATTTGATATGAATTACCATCTTCAAATTTACCATTTATAGTATCGCCTTCAGAGACATTGTAGACATTATAGTGTTCGTAGTGGTCGCTACTGTAATAAGAGAAATCATCAATTATTATTCCTCCATTTTGGTAATCATTTATATTACCCCCGAAAGATTCAATATATCTTTTATACTCAGCATCTCCAAGAGAAATTATTTGTAAGTAAGATAATGTATCATCTTGGTATTCTTCTTTTTCTTCACCATAGTAATTATAGAATCCTTCATCAGTCATATATTCTTTCATATCGATTTCTAATAAGATACTACGTTGCAAAGAATAATTGTTTATATTATTTAGGGCTAAAATTTCATCATAAGAAGACTTAATTGCACCAACAGTTACAGTATCTGCTTCAGTTGCTTTAGGATAAATTGATACCTGTAGGTTATAGGCGATATCTTTGTAATATTGACCTGCTACACCAAAGCCATAATTTAGAAATGATGATAAAGCAATAAATACAGAAATACTTACTACTAAAGATATGACAGTTGTCCGATATTTCTTACGACTTCTTTTTAAATTCTTGTAAGCAATTTCACCACCGATGCCAAAAACCTTATTAATTATTTTAGGAGTCTTTAACTTCTTAGGATTAATCTTTATTTCATTATTGTTACGAATTGCTTCAATTGGAGAAATTTTACTAGATTTACGAGCAGCACTTATAACAGATAAGTAAATCGTGACGATTGCTAAGATAGCACTTAAAAGAATTGGTAAAATTGGTACACTAAATATAAATTTAGTCTCTTCGATAAAATCAGGTAGTAAAATGTTAATAACGTAGCATAAAACAAAATCTGCAAATATTCCACATAGAATACCAATTGGGATACCTATTATGCCAAGGATAAATCCTTCGTATAAAACATTTTTCTTGATTTGTTTACTTGTTGCACCAATACTTGCAAGCATGCCATATTGTTTAGTTTTTTCGGTTATAGAGATATTAAAACTATTACGGATAACAAAAACACTAGTAAGGATAATTATGGCAATTACAACTCCAGCAACGGTATAAAGCATATTTTGATTAGAACCACTCAGACCAACACCTTGCCAACGAAGAAGATCAGCATTTAAAGTGTAGCCATAATTTTTTAATTCATTGCTATTGGCCATTGTATTTAAAAAATCTTCATAATAACCGGGGTCTTTAAATAATAAAGAGACATCATATGAATTACTTGTTAAAGTATCAGTATAGGTAATTACTGTATAACCTGGAGCATTATAAGCTTCAACATTATAATCTAATCTTTCCATGATACCTACAACGGTATATTCTTTAGTATATTTGTAATCAAGAGTCTCATTACAATCATCTATTTCATTATACCCTTCTTCATAAACAAAGTAAGGATTATTTTGCGTCATTATTGAGCCATCGCTACAAACACGATTACCTATATCTAAAGATATTCTGTCTCCGATATTTATATCTACTTCAGCATTATCGATGATACTTTTAGAAATTACAATTTCAGAAGCATTTTCGGGAAGTCTTCCATCTTCCAAGTTAATTTTGCTATTAGCAAATGCTTCTTTAGTGTAGCCAATGATATAAATATATGGTTTATATGGATTTTCGCTACCAACAAGTGGAGCATAACCCAAGTTTTCCATCAAATACATTAATTCGACATGGCGATTATTTTCAAAATATTTTAAATCATTTTTAGCTACTGATTCTATTGTTATATGCCTATTTCCATTATTTTCTTTAGCATTTTCAACTAATGTTGCTTGCAAGCTACTAACCATACCAGCAACAGCACATATAAGAGCAATTGATAAAATAATACCAATTATTGTTACAATAGTTCTTTTTTTATTTAATTTTAAATTGCGTAAAGTTAGTTTATTTAAAATTTTCATGATTAGTTCCTTACATCACTAATTATCTTACCATCTTCGATAGTAATGATACGATTCGCACTTGAAGCTATTTCTAAATCATGGGTAATAACAATAATTGTTTGGTTATATTTTTCATTTGATTTTTTCAGCAAGGAAATTATTTCATCACTAGCTTTAGAATCCAAATTTCCTGTTGGTTCATCCGCTAAAACTAAGGCCGGGTTATTAATTATGGCTCTACCAATTGAAACTCTTTGTTGTTGGCCACCGGAAAGTTCATTTGGTAAATGCTTTTTTCGATTTTCTAATCCTAAAGTTTCAAGTAAATCATTCAAATGTTTTTTATCAACTTCTGCTCCATCTAATTTAGCAGGAAGGGTAATATTTTCTTCAACATCTAATATAGGTATTAAATTATAAAATTGATAAATTAGCCCTACTTGTCTTCTTCTAAAAATAGCTAGAGCATCATTATCCATGGCATAAATATCAACATCATCAATAAACACCTTACCTTTAGTAGGTCTATCTACTCCACCAAGTAAATGCAAAAGTGTCGATTTACCAGAACCACTAGCGCCGACGATAGCAACAAAATCTCCTTTTTCAACACTAAACGAAATATCATCTACGGCTTTAATTTTAGTTTCACCTTTACCATAGACTTTCGATAAATTTTCAACTTTTAAAATTTCCATCTAATCAGTCCTTTCAATATCAGTATATTTTTTAAAAGTGACTATTAAATGACTTTTTAATATTTTCAAATAAAACTTTCTACATCTGAATAAAAGTCCATATTATTGATTATTTCTATTAAACGATTATATTCTTCTAAAAGATTATCATTATCAAAATAAATATAATCTTCATCCATAGTCCATGAATCTACATTATTACTTAACAATTCAAATAATTCTTTATAAATATCTAACGTATTTAAAGCATAATCTAGGCTATTTTCTATATCATTACGATTAGTGTTAAGCATATTTTCATCGATAATAAGATTTTTAAAATAATCTAAATAATAATCTTGAAGTTGATAAGCTTCGGCATAGGATATAATGCTATCAGTATCAAGTAGATTAATTAAATTAGTTTTTATATTTTTTAATTCTTGATAATAGTTTTCAATTATATGTTGGGATTCATAAAAATATGGAGCGTCGGCATCAAAGTTATAAAGTGATAATACATTAGTTAAATCCTGGCTCTGAAAAATATTATCTAAACGGCGGCATTCAACTAATAAGTCTTCTAAATAATCTTTAATAGCTTTTTCGACATTTAAATAATCTCCAGTAGTAACAAAATTATTTAGCATATAATCAATCTGAGTATTATCAATACTACTATTATCAATTAAATCTTCAATCGCAGAAAATTCATTTTCTAAAGTTACTTCTTCTTTTATTCCTCTAATCACAAAAAAACCAACAGCAAAAGCAAATACTATAAAAAGCGAATAAAATATAAGAATGGCTGCTGTTAGAGCTTTACTAGTTCTTTTCATTATTTATCTCCTTGCTATACATTATACCAAAAAATAACAGTTTATAAAACTAAAATAAATCAATACTATTAATGGGAGGTAAAGTAAATGAAAAATGTTCCTGAAATGATTTCTACAAAAGATTCTGCGTATATTAAAGATATGTTTAATTGGAATTTTGTAGCAATGAAAAAATTTGATAATTATTCTGAAAATGTTGAAAATGAAGAGATTATTAAAGAACTTAACTCTTTAGCAGATATGCATTTTCAAAACTGTAACACTTTAATAAAATTATTAGGTGGTGAAGCTGATGAATGATAAAGAATACATGATGGATACTTTAGATACTCTTAAATCTTTATCTGTCAATATGACTTATGCAATGAATGAAGCAAGTTGTGAAAAACTTTATAAAGAATATTTTAATATGTTTAAGGAGATAAATAAAAAGACTAAAGAAGTATTTAATTTAGCATATAAACTTGGATATTATACACTAGAAGAGGAAGAAGAAAAAAAGATAAAGTCGGCATTAAAAACTTTATCTCAAGAATTAGAATCCTTCTCAGAAGGATCTAAAAAATAAATTCGGGCTGATGCAAGCTTCCGCAAACGATATATACAAATATAATCTTTGCTGGAATCTGCTAAAAAACTATAAACAGATTCCCAGATAGCTAACCAGCCAAGGATTAAAATAATTTCACTTAATACTTCAATAAATGATAAATAATAAATTACAATCAAAACTATCCCGATTAAGAAAAGGATAGTTTTTTTAAATTTAGCTTTTTCATAATAATAAATTTCGTCTTGAACTTTTAGGCCAAAAGTCCTACGGATGGTATCCATCATCGCATTTTTTTCTTTATCACTTAATTTTAATTTTGTATAAATATTAATTATGATATTATTTTTATAATTTTCACCATAACATTCGTTATATATAAAATCTGTTATTTCAAAACTAAGTTTTTTAGTAGAATATCTACTGTAAAAATCATCTTTTTTCTTTAAATTAATATTAATAATTGTTTTCATAAACCAAATCCTCTTTATCTACAATTATTATATAATTTTTTTAACAGATTTTAAAGTAAAATTAATTTTCCATTACATTATTAGTTACTATTCACAGCTAAAATAAATTAAAACACGCAAAAGGGATGCTAATTAGCATCTTCTTTTTGATGATTTAATA
>CALVVI010000071.1 GCA_944363815.1 uncultured Bacilli bacterium
CTTTTCTCTTTTCTTCCCCTGGGTTCATGTGTCTTATCAAAATTTCTTTTTTTATTATATTCTTCTAACTTTTTTGCCATAATAAAACCTCTATTTTTAGTTTAAGTAAAATAGAAGTTTTTATGTATCTTAATATTTACTATACATACCCTTGCCACCTGCATCAACTATATTAACTAATACATAATGGGCATTGCCTAAACATACTACTTCAATCTCTCCTTTATCATATCATCACTTTCCAATTTACCAATAAGCAAAGACGAATTATCATCATGTTTTAAATGATTACTATTAACTAAATCTTCCATATAATTAGCATAACAATATTTACACATATGTTTACAAGTATTATACACCCCAATATCAACCATTTGGACACATTCACATTTGTTTCCTTTGCGCATTGTTTGCTTAGGATATTTCTTACCCGTCATCTTTAAGGCTAATTCTTTAGAAAGACAATCACCTTTGACAAAACCATATTCCACTAAATTGCGATTTTCAAAACAAGTTTGCACAGTCATTCCGTTATCTCGTGCATACTCACTAAAAGACTCTCCAATTTCTCTATACATATCTTCAGTAAAAGATTTTGGCTTTAAATACCCCATATTCTTTTGCACATTTTTATAATCATCTAAAAAAGAAACAATAATTCTATTTACATAACCATTAAGTAGTTCACACATCCTTTTGAATGCTCTTTTATGATATTCCATGGTATAAACGTCATTTATAAAAATTGGGTCATACCTAACAACTACATTATCACTACCAATAATCTTGGATATTTCTTTTATTCCATCGATAACCTTACTCTTATCAGGAACATTTGGCTCTATATCTTTTTTATAAGGTGTAAGTGTCACATGAAATAATATTGGCTTATCAAACATAGATAAATAAGGAATAATTGGCAAAGGATTTTTAGTACAAAAGAAAAGCATATCGACATTACTAAAATTAATGCGACTTACTAGCTTAGGATTAAAAGGATTCCTAACATCAACGAACCCTGCTTCCCATCTTTTTATAAACCACTTGCTATAAAAAGCCACTATATCTGTTCTGCCACTTACAAATAAAATCATAATTTATCACATAACTATTTAACCAAAAATAATTAAAAAAAACAACCTACATAAAAGGATGTCTTAACATATTACTTTTAGTTTTCTCTAAATAATTGATTGTTATTTTAATATTTGGCTCAATAAATATTCCATCATCTTCATAATTACAAAATGGATTACTTCTTTTTTTCTTAGCCAATACTTCTTTAGTTATATCTTTATTGTTACTAACTTTTATCTTACCAACATAATATAGTTTATTATTTTTCTTTTCCCCAAGTAATAAACTATAACTTGTATTATTTTTTACATATCCTCCGATATAAAACTCATCAGTTTGATAATTCTTTAACTTAATCCACACATTACTTCTTCTATTAACATAATACTTACTTGTCTTTTCCTTAGCAACAATTCCTTCGAGTCCCATTTTTTTAACGGATGCAAATAACTTTTTCCCATCACTATAAACTTTGGATTTAACAAAATAATCAGTATCTTTATATTGATCTAATATCTTCTTTCGCTCTACCAATGTTTTATTAGTTAAATCCCTATTTTGATAAATAATATCAAATACTACAAACTGAACTGGATTATCTAAACTCATCTTTTTAATTCTTTCTGCATTCTTTATTCTAAGCCTTTTTTGTAAACTACTAAAAGATGGTTTACCATTATCAAATAAAACTATTTCTCCATCAAATATACAAAAGTCTCTTCCCACAATATTTCTAATACCATCTAGCTCCGGAAATAAATGAGTTACATCGACATTATTTCTGGTCCTTATATTTATTTTTTCTCTACTTACATAAATTAAAGCCCTTATACCATCAAACTTTATTTCATATAAATATTTATTTTCAAAATCAAAAGGTATCTCCGCAAGTAACATCGGTTTTATATTTTTATCATCAAACATTTTTCAAACTTAACTCCAAGGCCTGCATCAAATCTTTAATATTATTCTTTTGTTTTGCTTTAACAGTTTTAGGTTTCATTCCTTTTTGTTTTTCTTTAATGGCTTCTTTAATATTTTCCTGATATTCATCGACATATTCTTCTGGTTTAAATTGCATCTTTAAAGAATCGATCAATTTCATCGCCAAATCCAATTCTTTTTTTGTATATTTCGCCGAGGATACTGCATCTGGAATAATTATCTCTTCATTAAAATAAAGAGTACTCATGATCACATTATCCCCCATCATTCTAATGGCCACATAATAAAATTTGGTGGATAAAATTGTCTTAGCAATTGCTATTTTTTTGCTTTTTTCTAAAGCATCCCGAAATAAACTAAATGCTTTACTCTTACTTGGCACTGAAACCACATAACTTTTCTCATAAAAAACCGGATCAATCTCAGATGTTCCAACAAAACCGACAATTTCGATGTTACCTTCAGTCTCTACTCGCAAATTTTTAAGTTCTTCACTCGTAAGTGTTATATATTTATCCTCATTAATTTTATATCCTTTAATTATATCTTCTTGTTTAACTTCCCTTTTACAATGTGGACAATACTTGACATATTTTATCCGTGTCAAACATTTTTTATGAAGTTGATTAAACGCCACATCATTATCTTGTAATATGGGGTTAATGGTAATTGGAATATTTACTAATCCAAAAGAAATACTACTTTTTTTCATTAATCTTCCTCACTATCTTTAAATGTTATATCATGATTGCTTGGTCCTTCGATACACTTACCATCGATATCATATCTCGAACCATGACACAAACAATCCCAAGTCTTTTCTACTTCATTAAACACTAACCCACATTTCATGTGTGGACATCTATTTAAAACAATATGTTCCCTATTATTTTCATCCTTATAAATAGCCACATTTTTGCCATCTAACTTAGTATAAATCACCCTACTATTATTTACATTTCCTTTATTACTCTTTAAAATTGCTTTAACATTACCATAAGCATCCGGGAAAAACCTAACAACTTTATTCCAACTCAAAAGTCTATCCGGTCTAAAAAGTTCAATATACTTATTTTGCCTTTTCAAAATAGTATCGCGCAATATCATACTAGCTAGTGTTGCATTAGTCATTCCCCAAGTATTATATCCACATGCCAGTAACACGCCATTATCATCTTCATCTAGTTTTCCTATCAAAGGTAAATAATCATTAGTTATAATATCTTTATTACTCCATACATAATCAAAATTATATTTTTTCTTTAAGTTTTCAAAATTACCTTTAATACTTTTAATATTAGGACTAGCCATCGAATTAGTTAAATAAATTAAATAGTTATTTTTGTCATCTTGATGATATCTATATGATATTGTCTCATCATCAATATTAATAGCATTTACATTTTTAAATTCTCTAACCTTTACTGCTCCAACATAAGAAGTTTCTACATGATTTTTAAATGGCAACAACAATGGTAAAATAAAATATGGATAATGTGTAGCAATTACTACATGCCTACATTTAATAACATGATTATTTACATAGCATTTGCATATTCCATCTTCTCTACTTATCTTTTCTAACTTAGAGTTTTCGTAAACACATTCCTGCAAAATGTTTTTTAATCCAATTACATATTTAACTGGATGAAACATATAAGTATCACTTACTTTAATTGCATACTTAAAGTTTTCTCCATTTTCTATAAATTCAGCAGCAACACCCGATTCCTTCAAAAAATTATATTCTTCTAACAATTTTACTTTATTTTCTTCATCATTAGTAAAAAGAAGTGATTCGGATTTCTTCAAATCACAAAGTATATTCTCTTTATCAATTATTCTTTTTAATTCTTTTACTGCTGCTATTTGACTTTCTAAATATCCCTTAGCGAGATCTACCTTACCAAATCTGCGAATATTCATGTATTCTTTTTCCTGCAAGTAAGTAATCTTCGCTGTACTTCTAGCAGTTACTCCTTCACCACATTTATTGCGTTCAATAAGAAGAGCCTTGACATTGTTTTTACGCAACTGATAAAGTGTCGATAATCCTGTAATTCCTCCACCGACAACTAACGCATCACATTCTAAATCCTTTGTTACTCGCTTTAAAGCCTTATTTTTTACATCTAACCATATACTTTTGTTTTTCATAAGCATCACTATTAGTATGAGGCAAAATTAACATTTTAAACTCCCTCTAGGCAAATTAATTTTAATATGCTACAATCATACTAGGTGATATAATGAAACATGGATTAAAAATTACATGCCTAGTAGCTGCTGGACTACTTTTAACGGGTTGTACCGATGATGAAGTAGAAAGATTAGAAGATAAAGTAGACCATCTAGAAGAAAAAATAGATGCTTTGCTTGAACAAAATAATGTCAATAATCCATCTACAGATGATGGTACAAACAATGTAACTAACGATGGCGAAGGAGAAACAACAACTGACACTTCTAAAATTACTTCGACAATTTCTGATTACAATTCTGAAGCCGAAGAAATTCAAAGTTCAATTGAAAATTTAAATGTCCCAAGTAATCGTAGTGATACCATCGACTTATATTGGGAATGGAAATCTACAATTGAAGATTTAGAAAACCGCTTAGATAGTTATGAAAACGAATTAGAAAGAATGTATCGTAATAATGAACTATCATATACTGACTTTAGAACATTTGATGGACAAATCGAAGATATTGAAAACATTTTAGATCGTGCTGAAGACGAACTAGAACGTCAAACAAATTATGATGATTAACAAGCGCTTAACATGCTTGTTTTTTTATTGGCAAAATTTAGCAATCGTTTGTTCGTAAAATGTGTTATAATATTTTTGGTGATTATTATGACTCTCGAAGAAAAACTAAAAATTCTTGCAGACAGTGCAAAATATGATGCATCATGTTCCTCTAGTGGTAGCACTAGAAAAAATAAAAATGGCTTAGGTAATGCTGCAGTAAATGGCATTTGCCACTCTTTTTCTGCTGATGGCAGATGTATTTCTCTACTCAAAATTCTTCTTACTAACTGTTGTATTTTTGATTGTAAATACTGTATCAATCGTCGAAGCAACAATGTTCCAAGAGCCATATTTACTCCCGAAGAAATTTGTGAAATTACCATTAATTTTTATAGACGCAACTATATCGAAGGATTATTCTTAAGTTCCGGAATCATCAAAAATCCTGATTATACTATGGAATTATTAATAAAAACTATTTATTTACTTCGAAATAAATATCATTTCAATGGTTATATTCATGCTAAAGCCATTCCTGGAGCAAGTGATGTTCTAATAAAAAAACTAGGAAAATTAGTAGATAGAATGAGCACTAATATTGAACTTCCTAGTGATACCAGCCTAAAACTACTAGCCCCCAATAAAAATAGCAAGGACATCAACCATATTATGTCTACTGTAAAAAATAACACTAATAAATATTTTGCTCCCGCTGGTCAAAGTACCCAAATGATCATCGGGGCCACTAAAGAAACAGATAAAGATATAATGACTAAAAGTAGCACAATGTATAAAAACTATCATTTAAAAAGAGTCTTCTATTC
>CALVVI010000072.1 GCA_944363815.1 uncultured Bacilli bacterium
TAATCAAGGAAGAACTACTAATAGAAATTCTTTAATATGCCTAGGTTATTAGTAAGTTTTTCCTACATTAAGGAGGTCTTGGTTTATGACTAAAAATGAAATTTTAGGATCAGGTGATGATTCATTTAAAGCAGTAATGTTATCTAAAAAGGGTAAAAAAATACTTGAACAAATAATTTCTCAAGTATTAGGTAAAACCGTAGAAATAATAGAATTTATTAATACGGAATTAGGTAAAACTCAAAAAGTAGAAAAGGCGAAGAGAGTAGATGTAATAGTAAAAATGGATGGCATAATAGCCAATGTTGAAGTAAATACTAATGACTATAATTATGTTAAATTCTTTAGAAATTTTGCCTATTTAGTAAATTTATTTAATAGATATTCTGTAACAGAAGATGAAAATAATGAAAAGATATATGATTTAAAAACAGAAATAATTCAGATAAATTTAAATTTTGGTAAAGTAAATACTAAAGAAACAATATTAATAAATGAGTTTGGTAATGCTAAAGGAATGAAAATTGATACCTTAAAATCATACGATATTTTTATGGACAACTTTGAGAAATTTTGCTATGATAATAATGAAGTAGAGAAGTATAGATATATACTTATGCTAAATAAAACGGAAGAAGAATTAGCAAGTTTTTATCCGGAAGATGAGATAATAAAGGAGTATGGTGAAGCGTTGATGAAATATAGTGAAAAAGGATTTATTTATCCATATACCCATGATGAAGAACAAAAAATGATACATAATACGGAAAAGAAGCTAGCCTATGATGAAGGTGTTGAGCAAACTAAAATAGAAATGATAAAGAACTTCTATAAGATAGGCACACCTATTGAAGATATTGCTAAAGCAAGTAATTTAAGTATAGATAAAGTAAAAGAAATAGTTGATGATAAGGCTTAAAATTACTAAATTTAATTTTTTCTTTTAATTACGGATAATTTATGTTATAATGTAGTTGCAATTTTAAGTGGGCAGAAAATCCCACTTTTATTATTAGTTATGGAGGCGTTATGCAAGAAAAATTAGACAAATTAAAAATTGATTTACAAAAAGAATTAGAAAGTGATGAAATAATTGTTGATGATATTACTTTTGAAAAAAAAGGAAATTACAATTTCTTAACAATTACTCTAGATAAGGTCGGAGGAATTGACTTAGAAACTATTGTTTATGCTACCAAAATTGTTGATCCAATAGTTGATAAAGCTGACATAACTAGTGATAGTTATATTATGGATGTTGTAAGTAAGGAAAGAGGTTAAAATGAATAGTAAAGAATTAATTAAAGCTCTAGATACTCTAGTAGAAGAAAAAAACATTAGTCCGGATGTTGTATTTGAAGCATTACAACTAGCTTTACAAACGGCTTATAAGAAAAATTTTAATTCTAAGACCAATGTTCGTGTTGATATTAATCGTGACACTGGCGAAATTAAAGTTTATTCTTATTTAGTTGTTGTAGATGAATATGACGAAGGACATGATGAAGAAGATGAAGAGGGAAATGTTAAACATGTAGAACCTTCTATAAATCGTGATGCGCAAATATTATTAGAAGACGCTAAAAAGATTGTTCCAGATATAAAAGTCGGCGAAACAATTGAACAAGAAGTAACCCCAGCTGATTTTGGTCGTGTTGCTGCAGGTACTGCTAAACAAGTAGTTATGCAAAAAATTAGAGAAGCTGAAAAGGCCAGTATCATTGAAGAATTTGCTGATAAGCAAGACGAATTAATGATTGGTATGGTAGCTTTGGAAGACCAAAATAACTACTATATCGATTTAGGTAGAACTAGAGGAATACTTCCTAAAAAAGATATTATTCCAGGTGAAAAGATTGTTATGGGTTCTAATATTAAAGTTTATGTAACTAAAGTAGATAATGGCCCAAAAGGACCAGTAATTAAGCTTTCGCGTAAAAATTATGGCTTTGTTAAAAGGCTATTTGAACACGAAATACCAGAAGTGGCTAATGGCACAATTGTTTTACAAATGGTCGTTCGTGAACCCGGTATTAGAAGTAAAGTTGCGGTATATTCTACTAATGATAAAATAGATCCAATTGGTTCTTGTATTGGTGAAAGAGGTTCTAGAATTGCAGGAATACTAAAAGAATTAAATGGCGAAAGAATTGATGTTATTCCTTATAATGAAGATCCGGTAGAATTTATAAAGAGTGCTATGACTCCTGCTAAAGATGTTATAGTTAGTATTACTGATGCTGAAAAGAAAGAAGCTCTAGTAATAGTAAATGAAGATAATTTATCTTTGGCCATTGGTAAAAAAGGAAGCAATATTAAACTTGCTAGTCGTCTTACTAAATATCATTTAGAAATAAAGACTATGGAAGAAATTAATAAAGCGGGTAATAGTTAATGAAAGTTAAAAAAATACCAATGCGTAGTTGTATAGTAACTCATGAAAAATTACCTAAAAAAGAACTTATAAGAGTTCTAAGAACTCCCGAAGGAAATATAATAATAGATGAATCTGGTAAAAGTAATGGAAGGGGAGCATACTTAAAAAAAGATATTGAAGTAATAAAGAAAGCTCGCCATAGTAAAATATTAAATCGTATTTTGGAAGTAGAAATACCTGATAATATTTATGAAGAATTAGAAAATATGTTAAAATAAAAAAGAAAGGAAAGTGATAACATGACCGTTAGTGATTATGCTAAAGATGTTAATTTATCTGTTGCGGAAATATTAAAAAAATGTAATGAATTAGGAATAAATGTTCATAATGCAACTGATGAGCTTACTGATGATGATATTATTATGCTAGATAATACCATCAATCTAATTAGTACTGATGAAGGATTGACTTTTGAAGAAGATGAAGAAATTGAAGACAAAGTTGATGAAATTTTAACATCTAGTACTTTTGATAAAGCTAGAAAAGAAAGTGTTAGTAAACAAAAGCTCAAGAAAAAAGACTCTAATAATAATAAAAATGAATTTAATATGCTAAAAAAAGAAATGTATAAGCATAAAAATAAACTTATGAGCAATGTTGCTGATGATAGTATTATTCTTTATAAAAATGGTATGACAGTTGGAGATTTAGCTCAAGCTTTGGGTGTTAATTCAACAGAAATTATAAAAAAATTAATGCAACTTGGTTTAATGCTTAATCAAAATCAAGCAATTGATTTTGATAATGCTGAAATAATTGCTCTTGATTATGGTAAGACATTAAAAAGAGAAGAAACTCAAGATGTAGCTAATTTTGAAGAATATGAAATAGTTGATAATCCCGAAGACTTAGTTAAAAGACCACCAATAGTAACTATTATGGGTCATGTCGATCATGGCAAAACAACTCTACTTGATTATATTAGAAATACTCATGTTGTAACCCAAGAATTTGGTGGTATCACTCAACATATTGGGGCTTATCAAACTAAGTACAATGATGAATTAATAACATTTATTGATACCCCAGGCCATGCAGCATTCACGGAAATGCGGGCTAGAGGGGCTAGTGTAACTGATATAGTTATTATTATTGTTGCAGCAGATGATGGCGTTAAACCTCAAACTAAAGAAGCAATAGATCACGCTAAAAGTGCAAATGTTCCAATTATTGTAGCTGTTAACAAAATTGATAAACCAGATGCTAATATTGACCGTGTTTTAACCGAAATGAATGAAGCAGGTATCACTCCAGAAGCATGGGGTGGAGATACACCATTTATCAATATTTCCGCAGTAACTGGTGAAGGAGTAGATTTACTTTTAGAAACAATTCTTACAATTGCGGAAGTAAATGAACTTAAAGCTAACCCTAATCGGTATGCTGTTGGAGCAGTAATTGAATCACGTTTAGATAAAAATGTCGGTGGTGTTGCCTCATTCCTAATTCAAAATGGTACACTTCGAATTGGAGATCCTATTGTAGTTGGTTCAAGTTATGCTAAAGTCCGGACTATGAAAAATGACCGGGGTGAATCAATTGTTGAAGCAGGTCCTTCAACTCCAGTAGAAATAACTGGCTTAACAGAAAATCCTTCTGCTGGGGATAAATTCATGGCTTTTGAAACTGAAGCAGAAGCTAAGAAAATTGCTGAAAAAAGGGCTGATTTATTAAAACTACAAGAAACAAATCAAAAACGACTTTCTTTAGATGAATTATTTGCCTCAGTTGATGCCGGTAATAAAGAGATAAATATCATTTTAAAAGCTGATGTTCGGGGTAGTGAAGAAGCAGTTAAAAATGCTTTAGAAAAAATAACAACTAAAGGAGTATCAGTAAATGTAATTCGTAGTGGAATCGGTGCAATTACAGAATCTGATGTTATCTTAGCTACTGCTTCTAATGCCATAATTATTGGCTTTAATGTTATTGCTCCAAATAATACTAAGGATTTAGCTAAAGATAAAAATATTGAAATCCGTCTTTATACAATAATTTATAAACTAATCGAAGACATCGAAGCGGCAATAAATGGTATGCTTGATCCAGTTTATGAAGAAAAGATTCTTGGTAGTGTAGCAGTTCGTAAGATATTTAAATTCTCTAAAATTGGTAATATCGCTGGTTCTTATGTTACCGATGGTATCATTAAAAATGGTTGCCTTGCTAGAGTAATCCGCGATGGAATAATTATTGCTAGTGATGATAAAGTAGCATCATTGCAAAGAGAAAAAGATACAGTTAAAGAAGTTAAAAAAGGCTACGAATGTGGAGTAACTTTAGAAAAATTTAATGATTTCAAAGAAAATGATATCATTGAATGTTATGAAATGGTGGAGATTCCTCATGCCTAGTCATAAAATAGAACGTATAGCAAGTGATATGTCTCGCTACATCAGTGAAATACTTGCTAATGAAGCAAGTGATTCTTTACTTAAAACTGTAACTGTAACTGGCTGTAAAGTAACAAATGATTTAAGTTTTTGTAAAGTCTATTTTACTTCTTTAGCTAATTTAGATAAAACCACCTTGGAAAGAGAATTAAATGAAGCTTCTTCCTATATTCGGGGAGAAGTCAGTAAAAGAATAGAAATCAGACATACTCCCGAAATTAAATTTGTTTATGATGAATCAATTGAGTACGGTAAAAAAATAGATGATATAATCAGTTCATTGAATTAAGTTGCGGAGGATTAATGGAAAACAAATATAATTTAACTAGAGAACAAAATGTCTTTATTGCCAAAAGGAACATTGTGGACTATATTTGGAAAAGTGCTAATTTGGAGGGAATATCGGTAACTTATCCAGAAACTCAAGTTATTTATGATAGAGGTATTGTAAATGGACTTAGTGTTAATGAAGTTATTGCGATAAATAATTTGAAATATGCTTGGCAATTTATTTTAGCAGAAGATAATGCTAATTATAGTTTTAATACAATTTGTGATATTCACAAATTAGTATGTGATAAATTAGTTTTAGATAGTGATTTAGGTCGTATTAGAACAA
>CALVVI010000073.1 GCA_944363815.1 uncultured Bacilli bacterium
AATCTTGGCTAAGCAAATGCTTGTCTACGCGCCGTACGGTGCGAGGCAAGCGGGGTACACTTTTTGCTATGAGTGATAAAGGTTGATAAAATAGATTGATGAAAATTAAAAGCCGCGTCTGCACCGTAGGTGCAGGTGTAGTAGTTATGTTTTAATTACTTTTGCTATAAAAAATTAAGATTGAAAAACTTAATTGATGAATACCCTGCTCCAACTGACCAACGGAAAGCTGGAGCAGGCAAGCCCCTCGCGGCTATTAACCGCGCGGGGCCGTCGCAAAATGTCAACAAAATGTAAATAGGGAGGTATTATGTATAGTTATATAATAGGTAATGTAAGTGAGATTAATAGTAATAGTATAGTACTTGAATGTAATAAAGTTGGGTATATGATATATGTACCTAATCCTTTTAGTTATAAAATTGGGGAAGAATATAAAGTATATACATATAATAAGATTGGAGAAGATGAATATAGTTTGTATGGTTTTAAAACTAAAGACGAGTATGAGTTATTTTTGCGTCTCATTAGTGTTAAAGGTTTAGGTGCTAAACTAGCTCTTCCAATACTTGCAACCGGTTCTATTGCAGGTATTGTTGATGCTATTGATAGAGAAAATATACTTTATTTAACTAAGTTTCCGAAGATTGGAGATAAACTAGCAAGACAAATAATACTTGATTTAAAGGGTAAAATAAATATTGAAGTAAGTGAAGAGTTAGTAAATGATGAAACAGAAGATTTGATTGATACATTAACTGCTTTAGGTTATAAATCTAGTGAGATTAAAAAGGTTGTAGGAAACGTAGATAAGAGTCTATCTTTAGAAGATCAAGTAAAAGAATCATTAAAATTGTTATTAAAGTAGGTGTGATATGAAAAAAGGATTTACACTAGTAGAACTTATGGCAGTTTTAGTATTAATTGTTTTAATATCTACAATTGGATATGCAGGTATTACGGCTGTTCAAAATAATATTGATAAAAATTTATGGGAAGGTAAAGTTGAAGCAATTGAAACTGGGGCAGCTGATTATGGTGAAGATAATAAAAATAGATTGAATGGTACATGTAATATAGATGGGGTAAATAAAAGTAATTGTTTAACTAGGACTGTTCAGTTCTTAATTGATAATAGTTATGTAGATACTGATGAAGTAGATAATAGTGATAACAAAGTAATTATTAATGATACTTTAAAAGAAGATGATCCTAATTATTATGCTAATAATATGGAAGTATTTATCTATTTGGAAAATAATCGAGTATATGCTAAATTAAATCAACCAGAAAGTTAAAAACTTTTTGGTTTTTAGATTGCTAAAAATTAGTTTGTTGTGATAGAATTAAGATGGAGGATAATTTATGGAAAAATATGTGTATTTGTTTAATGAAGGAAACAAAGATATGCGAAGTCTTCTTGGAGGTAAAGGAGCTAACTTAGCTGAAATGACTAATATTGGCTTACCAGTTCCTAGAGGATTTACAGTTACAACAGAAGCTTGTAACAAATACTATGAAGATGGTAAAGTTTTAGCGGATTCTATAGTTGAAGAAATTAAAAGTAGTCTTGCTAAGCTTGAAAGTGTTACTGGTAAAAAATTTGGTGATTTAGAAAACCCTTTACTAGTAAGCGTTAGAAGTGGTGCAAGAGCAAGTATGCCAGGAATGATGGACACAGTCTTAAATCTTGGTTTAAATGATGAAATAGCAGAATCTTTTGCAAACAAAATTAATAACAAAAGATTTGTATATGATTCATACAGAAGATTTATTCAAATGTTTGCCGATGTAGTAAAAGGTTATTCTAAAAGTAAATTTGAGGAAATCATTGATGAAGTAAAGGTTGAAAAAGGAGTTAAAGATGACATTGATTTAGATGAAAATGATATGGTTACTTTAACAAATAAATTTAAAACTGCATATAAGGAATTTGCGGGTGAAGATTTTCCACAAGATCCATTCACTCAATTAATTGAAGCTGTTAAAGCCGTATTTAGAAGTTGGAATAATGAAAGAGCAATATATTACCGAAGAATAAATGATATTCCATCTAGTTGGGGAACAGCAGTAAACGTTCAAGAAATGGTTTATGGTAATAGTGGTAATAAATCTGGTACTGGAGTAGCATTTACGAGAAATCCTGCTACTGGAGAAAAGAAATTATTTGGAGAATACTTAATTAATGCGCAAGGTGAAGATGTTGTTGCAGGTATTCGTACTCCAAGTGAAATTGATACTTTAAAGCAAGTTATGCCTGAAGTATATGATGAATTTGCAAAGATTGCGCAAATGCTTGAAGATCATTATAATGACATGCAGGATATGGAATTTACAATTGAAAATGGCAAATTATTCATATTACAAACTAGAAATGGTAAACGTACTGCTAGTGCAGCAGTAAAAATTGCTGTTGACCTTGTAAATGAAGGAAGGATTTCTAAAGAAGATGCTGTTTTAATGGTTGAACCAAAAAGCTTAGATGCATTACTTCACCCAACATTTACAGCTGATGCCCTAAAAAGCGGTAAGGTGATTGGTAAAGGCCTAGCAGCTTCTCCTGGAGCTGGGACTGGTAAAATATATTTTAATGCTGAAGATGTTATTAAAGCTAAAAATGCCGGAATTGATGCCATATTGGTTCGTCTTGAAACGTCTCCAGAAGATATTGAAGGAATGAACTCTAGTAAAGGCGTGCTAACCATTCGTGGAGGAATGACTAGTCATGCGGCCGTAGTGGCTAGAGGTATGGGTATTTGTTGTGTATCTGGTGTAAGTTCATTCACTTTAGATGAAGAAAAAAAGACCTTAAAAACTAGTGATGGTAAAACATTCAAAGAAGGAGATTATCTATCTATTGATGGATCTACTGGTAATGTTTATGAAGGCAAACTAGAAATGCAAGAAGCATCTATTAGTGGAGACTTTGGAGTATTTATGTCTTGGGCAGATGAAGCTAGAGACTTAAGTATTAGAACTAATGCCGATACTCCAAAAGATGCAAAGCAAGCAAGAGAATTTGGGGCTGAAGGAATTGGCCTTTGTCGAACAGAACACATGTTTTTTGAGAAAGACAGAATATTTAACTTTAGAAAAATGATTTGCGCAACAACTGTTGAAGAAAGAAAGGCTGCACTTGAAAAAATACTTCCTTATCAAAGAAGTGACTTTGAAGGATTATTTGAAGCAATGGCCCCATATAGTGTTGTTATTAGATATTTAGATCCCCCTCTACATGAATTCTTACCAAAAGAAGAAAAAGAAATTGCGGAACTTGCTAAGGATTTAGGTAAGAGTGTTGAGGATTTAAAAGCTATTATTAATTCTTTAAAAGAATTTAATCCAATGATGGGCCATAGAGGATGTCGTCTTGCCATTACTTATCCGGAAATTGCCGAAATGCAAACTAGAGCTGTTATTGAAGCCGCTATAAATGTTGGCAAAAAAGGTATAAAAGTAACTCCAGAAATAATGATACCTCTTGTAGGGGATGTAAAAGAACTTAAATATGTAAAAGAAATAGTTGTTCGAGTTGCTGATGAAATAATAAAGGATGCTGGGGCAGACTTAAAATACGAAGTTGGAACAATGATTGAAATTCCAAGAGCAGCAATACTTGCTGATAAGATTGCTAGTGTTGCTGAATTCTTTAGTTTTGGTACTAACGACTTAACGCAAATGACTTATGGATTTAGTCGAGATGATGCTGGTAAATTCTTAGAATCATACTATGAAAAAGGAATTTTTGAAAGTGATCCATTTGCTCGTATTGATACCGAAGGTGTCGGAGAATTAATGCGTATTGCTAGTGAAAAGGGCCGTAAGACACGAAAAGATATAAGTCTTGGAATTTGTGGGGAACATGGTGGAGATCCATCAAGTATTGCCTTCTGTGACTCGCTAGGATTTAACTATGTATCTTGTTCACCGTTTAGAGTTCCTATTGCTAGACTTGCTGCAGCTAGAGCTGCAATCATGCGAAAAAGAGCAAAATAATTTTAAAAATAAACTTAAATAATTATAGTTAACTTCATCAAACGATGAAGTTTTTTTTCATAAAGCGGAAAGTAAAAAAAGGAAATAAGAATTTTAGGGATGTATATATAAATGAAAGGAGGAAAATGCATGATGAAAATACTCAATAATAAAATAGCTGTTGTAGGTATTTTAGCTTTCTTGAGTTTAGTGGTAATTGCTCTTAGTGGTTATATGGTTTATATGCTTAATACAAAAGAAGAATGCTTTTGTGAACCAGTTACTGATTTAATTTCTTTAGAAGAATCTTCTGAAGAAGAGGTAGTTGAAAATCCACCAATTTATGTTGAAGTAAAGGGTGCAGTAAATAACCCTGGTGTTTTTGAAGTAAATGAAAACAATATCATTAATGATGTAATTGCTCTAGCTGGTGGTTTAAAAGATAATGCTTATACCGATAATATTAATTTGAGTAAAAAAGTATCTGATGAATTAGTAGTATATGTTTTTACAAAAGAAGAATATAAGAAAAATTCTTCTAGTAATAATACACATACTAATACCTCAAGTACCAGTAGTAGCAAAGAAAGTTATCAAATCGATGAAGCTACTAAAAATAATATAAGTATTATCACATCTAGTAATAGTGATGAAGCTCCTAGTCAAGATACAACTTCAAAATTAATTAATATTAATACGGCTTCTGCTCAAGAGCTTACTAGCCTTCCTGGCATTGGGGAAACTAAAGCTAATAATATAGTAAGCTATCGCACTGAAAATGGCTATTTTAAAACAATTGAAGATTTAAAAAATGTCAGCGGTATAGGTGATGCCACATTTGAACAACTTAAAGATTATATTACAGTGTAATGTAATCTTTATCATTTTAACGATTATTATTATTCCATATGTCTTAGTATTTACTAAAGTAATAAAATATGAATCAGCTTATACTGGTAATGAAACTAGTATTACTGGTAAAATTAAAGAATTTAGTATTAATGGTAATAAATTAAAACTTACAATTAATGCTAAAGAAGATATTATTGCTACGTATTATCTGGAATCAATTGACGAAAAAGAAGAATTATTTAATAATATTGCTATAGGTAAGACTATTAAACTAAACGGTAGACTTGAAAGCCCTTTAAAAAATACCATCCCTAATAATTTTAATTATAAAAAATATTTATATAATGAAAAAATCTTTTATTTATTTGCTGTAGATA
>CALVVI010000074.1 GCA_944363815.1 uncultured Bacilli bacterium
AAAATGTCCTATTGAAATTTTAATGAAATAATATACAATATAATTATTGCTTAGGGGATATGGCAATGCTGAGGAGCAACCAGAGCACTAAGTAATGACATACGAAAAAGGAAGTCGATTATAATGTTGACTTCTTTTATTTCACTTCCTTTTTTCGGAGTCATAAAGCGATAAACCTTGGGGTTTGGGGCAAAGCCCCAATATTATCTAATTTTAAATTTTCGCCATGGATTATCTGCTTTTGGCTTGAATCCATTACTTGATGCATTAGTTATTTTTCCGGACGTGTATTATAGGACATTTTAACTTAAAATTCAATTTTTTACATTGTAATTTTCAATAGGACATTTTAACTTGTAAATCGATTTAAAAAAGCGGACATTTTAACTTAAAAGTCACACTATTTATCAACCTTTTTGCTTAGAAATATACCACTTGATATAAAAGTAAAAGGAATGATTGCATTAATCGAATTTATTATATTACCAGTTAAATAAGCCGAAAACAGGAATAATATAATAGAAGTTGTTATTATAAATAAGTAATAAGTTTGATATTTAAAAAAATTATAAAGACTATAAATAAGCATAATTATATATATTAATAGTAAAATGATTGAACCAACAATACCAAATGCGTAGTAATGCAAAATAAAGTCTCTTTCGATATTAACGATATTTTGAATACGGACATTGCTTATACCAAACAAAATATCTAAACTGTTATCATTTATGTCTACCACTCTTTTTATAATACTACTTTCTATTAAGCGATAATTCATATTTTCTATCGGGGTATTTTTTACAAATTCATACCAAAATTCTGAATCATATTCAATTGGATAATATTGTTCGAAAAAAACACTTGGGAGATAATCAGGGTTGTAATTGGCATATACATATTCTATATTAGTATTAATACTATCTTTTTTTATTTCACTTTGGATATTATTTGTTTCCGAAGAGGAATCACTTGAAACTTCTTCAGGAATATTATTTAGTTCAATATTGCGGTTAGCATAAGGGGAAATCGGTAATAGAAGTCCCCAGATAACAATGGGTATTACAAGAAATAATGATTTCAAATCAAATTGTTTTTTTTTGTAAAGACAATATATAATATAAAATACATAAGCACAAATAATGGTTAAAAATCCTCCGACCGATGCTACTCTAGTACCAAGCATAAGCATTGATAACATAAGAATCGTAATATAAAATATACTTTTTTGATTTTTATATAAGAAATCATAAATAAATACTAATAATAACATGAGCATAATAACCGCTTCCTGATTAGCATACATAAAAAATCCTTTGCTAGCAGTTTCTTGATAGTAATTATTTATCCCCCACTCAAATATATTCTTGGTAATTGTTAGATCACTATATGAACTTAAACTAATTTTAAAAACATTCGTAATAATGATTGATCCAGATATTAAAATAACCCATGCTTTTAAAACTAATAGATATTTTTTCCATTCAATTTTTTGATAATATAATGAATATAGAAACGTTATTGGGGTAACTAATTTAATAATTGTTAATCCTTCTGAGATGAAATTGTAATCAAAGTTTCCAGGAACTAGCGAATAAAAAGAATCTTCTCTAAAATAATTAATAAATAAATATATAATACATAGTAAATAATAAGTAAATATATATTTACTATTTTTCCGTGACTCTTTATAAATAATTAATGTACTTATATAAATTAAAAAGATACATATTACTTCGAATAATGTAGTATAGCTACTATAAAAAAATGTTGTGCTAAATATAGGTATTAAAAAAAGGAAAATTAATGTAGAAACATTAAGAATGTTTTCTTTTTTGCTTCTTTTTTCTTCCTTGGTTTTTATTAGTTTTTTCTTTGACTTTTGCACTTTCTACCACCTGTTTCTTTTTGCTATGATCAAATAGGATATCTGTTTTTAAAACAACAAATAAAAGTAATATCATTAGAGCAATATAAATGGCTATTGCTATTTGATTATCACCTAGAATATAGAATATTGAAACTGCCGCAAAAGCTATATCAATTGCATAAATTATTAAAATGCTTTTAGTTGGACTGTAACGCATTTTTAAAAGTTGGTGATGAAAATGTTCTTTGTCGGCAACGCCAATATTTTGGCCTTTTAATAGTCTTCTAAGTATTGCAAAAATTGTATCAAATATAGGTATTGCTAATATTAGTATTGGTACTATTAGCGAAGTAAATGTCGTAACTTTATAACCTAATAAGGCTATTACAGATATCATAAAACCTAAAAACAAGCTGCCGGAATCTCCCATAAATATCTTGGCTGGTGGAAAATTATGAATAAGAAATCCCAATGTTGCTCCGAGCATTATTAAAGAAATTATAACATCCAATCCGCCGATACGATTTAATATAAAAGCAATTATTGCTATTGTTAAAAAGTAAATTGAACTAATTCCAGCGGCAAGGCCATCGAGACCATCAATTAAATTGATTGCATTAGTTATGGCTACAATAAATATTATTGATAATAATGAGCCAACTATTTTGCTAAAATAAATTTTGTTTCCTAAAATAGAAATTTCTGTAAATGATAAATCTCCATATACAACTACAATGGTTGCAGCAATTATTTGAACAATTAATTTATAGCGGGCTTTAACAGGGTTAATATCATCAATAAACCCTACTAAAACTAACAAAAAACTGCCAATTAAAATAGAAAGCATTTGGGTACTTACTTCACCATATAATATATAGCCAAATAAGAAGGCTAAATAAATGGCAAGTCCCCCAAGTCTTGGCATGGGAATTTTATGTATTTTCCTGGCATTAGGTTGATCCATTGCACCGACATGAGTTGCTATTTTTTTTACAATGGGAACCAATACCAAACTCGTTAAAAGAGTTACAATAATTATCACAAATACATTATGTTCATTTACAACTAACTTCATTTTTAACTCCTAGTAATAATATTATAACCTAAAAAAAATGAAAATAAAAGAATTAACGTTTATTTTCTAACAAATGTCTAATCAAGTTAATATAATTTTTATTCATCCCATTCATCAACGGTTTCATATTCCAATTCGCTTAAAATGCCGCCTTTTTTTATCAACAATGTTGTTTTAAACAGTTTTGAACTTTTGCCAGGCATATTAAATCCTTCAGTTCCAAAATTATTTTTATAATAATAAACTTCAAGTGTATATAATGCTGCTAAGGAATTCAATAATTTATCTAAATTTGCTTTTCTAAAATGCATTACTCTGTTATGTTTTACTTTATTATAACCTTTCCACCAGTAAAAATAATCTCTTTCACAGATTCTATAAAAAGGCTTTAGATTTACATCTCGCCCAATAATATTAATTCTTTCTTTAAAAATATCATCATATTCTGATTTAGACTCTATTGATTTTCGATATTTAACAATATCATCACTTTTGTCATCACATACAATTTTAAAAAATGTATCCAACTCAGAACATACACTAAATAAAAGATTCATAATCTCATAAGAATTTACAGATAAATTTTTTTTGCAGAAATAAATATATGTTTCTAAATTCATCACTTTATTTTCAAGAAATAAATATTGTTTCCAATAGTAATTCAAAAATTCTTCTTTTGTCATTTTTGCCATAAAAATTTTCTCCTCAAATCATATTTCCAAATACTTTGCATATTCAAAACTAATTATTTCACCATTCTTTGTATCAATCCATCCCTTAAACCCATGAGACCAATTAGACAACTCTTTAGCAGATTTATTTTTAAACTTATTTACAACTTTATTCATAATTAAAATTTCATCATCATTAAAACAAGATAAATCTGCTTTTTGAGATGGAACAAAAAGCATAAATGTATCATCTTTAGATGATTCTACAGAAATATAATCATTCTTAATAAGAAAATTTATTAATGTATCTTGATTATTAACAATAGGCCCAAACGGGGCATTAGCATATCTAAAACTGCTAATTGTAACATTATTGAGTTTATAACTTTCAAAATCAACGCCAAATAAATGTTTCATTAATTGTGTTCTATTTAACTTACCATTATTTAATATATATAGCACTACATTGATGCTTTTATAATCAATATCAACATTTATTTTATCCAATATTTTATAATATTCCTTTTTAGTTAACGAATTATTATTTTTTAAAATATAATAAATATAATTTTTGTCTCTTGTTAAATTAATATAGGTATCAAGATATTCTTTTTGTGGTAATGATTCCGCATTTTCATATCTTGTAATAGTTTTTTTACTCCATCCAAGAACTGTTGCAAAAAGTTCTTGAGATAAATTTAATGATTCTCTTATTTCTTTTAATTTTTTAAAACTCAAACCATATAAATTTAAATACGCATCATATACTTTATATAACCCCTCATCTACGGAATCAAAATTGTATTCAGTTTTACAATTTGGGCATGTAAAAACATGATCATCAACATAAACATCCTTACCTTGAATAGTATATTTTGTATTTTCAACTCTTAAATTACCCACAACTTCTTTATCGCAATAAAAACAATACATTTTTTCCATTTTTTAACTCCTCTGAACTCTATTTAACTCCTCTAAACGCTAGTGAACGCTAGTGAACGCTAGTGAACGCTAGTGAACGCTAGTGAACGCTAGTGAACGCTAGTGAACGCTAGTGAACGCTGCGATTAAAAAGTATTTTAATCGCACATTAAAATGTTTACTTCATTATATAATTTCCTTTAGTATCAGATTTATCAGTACCTGTCCACACTATTAAGTCTTTTTCAATCAATTTATTTAATAACTTCACCGCTGTAGTCTTTCCTC
>CALVVI010000075.1 GCA_944363815.1 uncultured Bacilli bacterium
GAAGAAATAGATAAGAAAATTGCAAATGTAAGTAAAGTTTTAGTAAGCATTGAAGCAGGTGAAGTAAGAAGACTAATAACTGATGAACATATAAGACCTGATGGACGGAAGATGGATGAAATTAGATCTTTATATGCTGGTGTTGATATTCTTGCTCGTACCCATGGTTCAGCTTTATTTAGTCGTGGGGAAACTCAAGTTCTTGCAACAACTACTTTAGGAGCAATCGGCGAACATCAAATTCTTGATGGACTGGGAATTGAAGATTCAAAGAGATTTATGCTACACTACAACTTCCCACAATTCTCTGTTGGGGAAGTTGGTAGATATGGTTCACCAGGAAGAAGAGAAATAGGTCATGGTGCCCTAGGGGAAAGAGCACTTGCCCAAGTTATTCCAA
The DNA here is from genome assembly GCA_944363815.1 of uncultured Bacilli bacterium. Classification (GTDB taxonomy): domain Bacteria; phylum Bacillota_I; class Bacilli_A; order RF39; family UBA660; genus Onthocola_B. Next base: position 401 of record CALVVI010000075.1, read on the forward strand.
GTGAAGAAGAATTCCCTTATACTATAAGAGTAGTATCAGAAGTACTTGAAAGTAATGGTTCATCTAGTCAAGCAACAATTTGTTCTGGATGCCTAAGCTTAATGGCAGCAGGTGTACCAATTAAAGCGCCAGTTGCAGGTATAGCAATGGGGCTTATTACTAGTCCTGATGGCAGTAAGTATACAATTCTTACAGACATTCAAGGCCTTGAAGATCATATGGGAGATATGGACTTTAAAGTTGCGGGAACGCGAGCAGGTATTACAGCCTTACAAATGGACATCAAGATTAAGGGAGTTACAAAAGAAATTCTTAGTGAAGCCTTAGCGCAAGCTAAAAAAGCTCGTTTAGAAATTCTTGATGTAATGCATGAAGCAATAGAGGAACCAAGAAAAGAAGTTAGTAAGTATGCACCAAAGATTGAAACGTTTAATATCGATCCAGAAAAGATTAAAGATGTTATCGGTCGTGGTGGTGACATGATTACCAAAATTATTCTTGAAGCATCGAATGTTAAAACAGTAAATGACAAAGATGCAGTTAAAGTTGACCTTGAAGATGATGGTAGAGTAATTATATACCATACTGATAAGGACATTATTGCTAAGACTCGTAAGATGATTGAAAATGTAGTAAGAGAAGTCGAAGAAGAAAAAATTTATACTGGTAAAGTAGTAAAGGTTGAAGACTTTGGAGCATTTGTTGAACTTTGGCCAGGATGTGAAGGTTTAGTACACGTATCACAACTCGACCATAAACGAGTAGATAAACCAAGCGATGTTGTAGCAGTAGGTGATGAAATAATGGTTAAATCCCTTGGCTATGATAATCGTGGAAGACTTAATTTATCTCGCAAAGAATGTTTACCAAAACCTGAAAAAAAGGAAAAGAAAGATAAAAAAGATGACAAGAAAGATAAAGATTAATGGCCTTTACAAACATTTTAAAGGACATACTTATAAAGTGTTAGCAGTTGCTAAAGATAGCAATGATTTATCTTTAAAAGTTGTTTATCAAAATATCGATAATAATGAAACTTGGATAAGAGATTATGATGAATTTTTATCAGTTGTTGATCATGATAAATATTCAAGTGTTACTCAAAAATATCGTTTTGAAGAAATAGATGGTTAAAAGTTATTTAATCATCTTTTTTAATTCCTTAATAAACATCGATTTTCCAAATATAGGAACCATTATATAAACTTTATTTTTAGTTCTTGTTAGGGCAACATAAAATAGTCTTCGTTCTTCAGCAAATAATATTTCTTTATCACTGGGGTGTAAGCATTCAAGTAATTTGTGATTTCTTAATTTGTTAGGAAATCCATAAATTTTGTCAGTCATATTGATAAGTATCACATTTTCCGCTTCTAATCCTTTAGACGAGTGAACTGTTAAATAATTAATATTTACCTCATCACTAAATTCTAAAATATCTTTATTATTGCGTCCTAAAACTAAAATATCTGAATTTATTTTTTTTACCTTTTGATATAATTTATTAAAACTTTTTTTCGGATTTAAATAATAAATAAATTCTATTGGAGTATTTATATGTTTATTGCTAATTAAGTCTTTATTTATTTGTTTTGGATTTTTCATTACAAATTTAGCAGCAATGTCAATTAATTCTTGACTATTACGATAAGTATATTTAAGTTTTAAAATTTGGGAATTTGGAACTAATTTAGTAAAATCTAAAAATAAATTTAAATTACAGCCGGAAAAGTGATAAATAGATTGATAATCATCACCAACTACAAATAGATTAGCATGATTTAATATCCTTAATTTATTTACTAAGTTAAATCTAATTATAGAAGTATCTTGAAATTCATCAACTATAATATATTTATAACGATAATATTTATTTAATATTTCAGTTGCTTTAATAATTAAATCATCAAAATCATAACTATTATTGGCTTTCTTGTCTTTCTCATATATAGTATTAATGATATACATATATTTACTAAGAAAATTATTTTCATGATATATTATTTTGAAATCATCCATAGTACAACCATTAGTTTTATAAATTCGTATTATATTTATAATTAGTTTAGTAAACTCTTTATATTTATAGGTATTTAAAAATTTAGTATAGTCATATTCTTTAAAATATAAAAGTATTTCTCGAATCAAATTAGAATCATTTAAACTTTGAAAAAATTCATTAGTAACATAATCAAGATAGTTATCACTTACTAAATTAAATTCTTGATTATAATCTTTAAGTATTTGAATGGCTAATTTATGAAATGTTAAAATTGAACAATTATAGGGAATCTTTTTTTGTAAATCTGCAACACTTTTGTTGGTAAATGAAATTATCAATATTTCTTCAGGATTGCATATTTTATTATTGATTAAGTAGTCAATTTTTTTTGTAATTGTAAATGTTTTACCAGCACCAGCACCTGCAATTAGTAGAATGTTACCTGAAGAATTTACTGCTTTTTGTTGATATTTATCTAGTTCAAAAATTTTTTTCATAAAATATATTATATATCAGTTAGGAAAAATTAGCTATTTAAAGATATCGACAAAGTTTGACTCTTTTCTTTAAAATTATTCAAGATTACTAGAACTTTATGGCTCTTAATGCTATAATAAATTTTAAGAGGGTAATTATGAAATTTGAAACATTAATGGAAATAGATTTAAATAAGTTAAAAAATAATACTAAATTTTTATGTAAAAGTTACAGTGATTATACGTATAAGATAGCTAATTTAAAAGATAACGCTTATGGTATGGGGTTGAGTATTGTTAATACATTAGTAAATAATGGAATTAATTATATTTTAGTTGGCCCGATTAAAGATGCTTTAGAAATAAGAAAATATAATAATGAAGTTCCTGTTTTAGTTAATTATTGGGTAACTGAAGAGGAGGTATTTGATGCTATTAATAATGATATTACACTTACTATTACTAGTTTAGAGTACTTAAGAAGTATTACTTGTTTAGATATTAAAGATGATTTGAAATTGCAAATTCTAATCGATAATGGTTCTAATAAAATTGGCCTTAAGAATAATTTAGAACTTAATGAAGCAGTAGAAATTATAAGGGGCACAAAACATTTAAAGTTAGTAGGTATTTATACTGATTTAACAACAATTGGGGTAGAAGATGAATATTACTATCAGCAAATAAATGCTTTTTATCAAATAATTGGAAATTTTCTTGACAGTGATATTATGATACATTTAAATGAACCAATTATGTATCATAAAAAACTTTCTTATGTAAACGGAATTAGGTTTGACTTAGCTTTAATTGGAATTGAGGAAAATATCAATGATGATTGGCTTACTAATATGCGAATTAAAAATGTGGAAAAGCGTTATGGTGATTTAGAATTTCCAAATATAGATTTACAACTTATTTTTACTATTACTAGTGAAGTTGTAAGTATAGGTAAAGTTAGTAAAGGTGACTTAGTGGGAAGAAATTATGTTGCTCGTAATGATATGATAGTAGCAGTTGTCCCCATTGGACATAAGGATGGAATTACTAAAGCTATTAATTATGTAGGGATAAATAATTTTAAAAGAAATATCTTGGCGGATGATATTGATCATTTAATTGTAGAAATTGATGGTGGAGTTCAAGAAAGAGATAAAGTTTATATAATTAATGAAGAACGCGGAATTTATGATTTTTTAGTGTTACTTAAGACAAATAGGTATTATTTGATGAGTATTTTAAATAGAAATATTCCTCGAGTATATATTAATGAAGAAAGTAGAAAGGATAATTACTTATAATGCAAAAAGTAGTGGGTATTGCATTTATTGAAAATGGAAAACTATTGATTGTTCAATCACATAGAAGTAATAAAACAAATTCATGGACATTTGTTGGTGGTGGAGTTGAAGAAGGAGAGACTTTAATAAAAGCCGCAATAAGAGAAGTTGGGGAAGAAATACATAATAATTTCAATATTCTGCAAGTGATCCGAATAAAATAATTGAAATGACAGTGTTTTTAAGTAAGAAAAAAATTGATGTACCTTTAACTAATAATGATGAAATTTTGCATTATCATTGGTATAAATTAGGGGAAAATTATAATATTTCTTCTTCAATTAGAGATCATTTTTTGCCATATGCTAAAAAAAATAACTTAATTTATTAAAAATGTTTAAAAAAGCATTGCAAAACGCTCGATGATTTGATATAATTTGAATTGTTATCGGGAGTTAATACGGGCGCTTAGCTCAGTTGGTTAGAGCACCTGCCTTACAAGCAGGGGGTCATAGGTTCGAGTCCTATAGCGCCCACCA
>CALVVI010000076.1 GCA_944363815.1 uncultured Bacilli bacterium
TTTTTTAAAATGAAGTTTGTAATAATTTGAACAACTATAGTAAAAATAATCATAATAACAATTGCTAGAATATAACTTAAATAATGAATTTCTTTAGCAAATATTATTTCATCAGTTTCAGCTACTGTTAAGACAAAGGCATTTAAGCCAATACCTAATAATAAGCCAATTATAATACCAAATATAGTGAGTATTATTGTTTCACGATATACATACATAGATATTTCTTTATCGTTAAATCCTAATACTTTTAAAGTAGCTATTTCTCTTACTCTTTCGGAAATATTAATAGTTGTTAAATTATATAAGACAGTTATTGCTAATACTGATGAAAAACCAATAATTAAAAATACAATATTATTCATACTATCAAATATATCTTGAAGCATTGACATGTTATCTTCGGTATATTGAATATTGCTAAAATAATCACTAGTCATAAGAGTATCTCCCTTATTTTCTATATTAGCTATAATAGTGTTATAAGATATATCTCCAAAAACTAAGTTATAATAATTAGTATTCATATAAACATAATTATTAATATAATTTTTACTGATTCCTGATATTTTAATAACGTATATTTCGTTATTGTTATCTCTTAGGGTTATAGTATCTCCGATATTAACATTTAATATTTTAGCTATTTTTTCGGTTATTATAGCTCCTTCATCATTTAATTCTAAGTCATTTCCGTCTAAATCTTTTAAGTTAAAGTACTTATCAATAGAATTAGTTGCAAAGGCTAGGGAATATACATCAATATTTTTGTTGTTGGCAGCAAATGTAAGTGTTTTCATATGAGCATATAAAGGATTACTTATAGAGTTTTGACTTAAAAATTCATTTATTTCACTGCTTTCTTCAGTAACTGGATTATCCAAAACTGCTAAAGCATCATATGTTTCAATTTCTCCATATTGGATTTCAACTATTTTCGAAATACTATCTTTAATTCCAAAACCTGTTAAAAGTAGGGCAGTACAACCGGAAATTCCAATAAGAGTCATAATAATTCTTTTTTTGTAACGGAATAAATTTCTTATGGTAACTTTCCAAGAAAAAGATATTCTTTTCCAAAGAAAGTTAATCTTTTCGAGCAATACTTTACGACCACTTTTAGGGCTTGCTGGTCTTAATAAATTAGCTGGTGAATTTTTAAATTTAGCAGTAACAGCGATAAATGTTACTAAAGACATTGTTATTACACATACTTCAATAATACTTATACAAATTGGAATATTTACATAAGTTTTTAAGCCTGGTATGACATATGCTTGGGTATAAACATTATATAATACATGAGGAACCACAGTATAACCTATGGAAAGGCCAATAAGTAAACCAATGATTGTTGCAATTAAAACATAGAAGATGTAACTGAATATTATTTGAAAATTACTAATTCCAAGAGAAGTGAAGATACCAATTTCCGTTCTTTCTTCTTCAATCATTCTAGTCATGGTATTTAAACACATTAAGAAGGCAACAGCGATAAAAAATAAAGGAAATACAGCAGCAATTGAATCAATTTTAGTTGCTGATTCTAAAAATGTTGTGTAGCCAGAATTGTCTTCCCGATTAAATAAATACCATTCTGGTTTTTCAAGATTAGCTATTTCTGCTTCAGCATCAGCAATTTCTTGCATACCCTTGGCAATTTCATCTTGAAATTCAGCATAATTAGCATTATATTCTTTAAAACCTTCATTTAAAGTTTCTTGCTCTTTATCTAGATTATTTTTATTAGCATTTAAAGTATTTATGGTATCATTGTAAGTACTAGCAAATTGCGTGCGAGCATTGTTTATTTTGGTATAACCATTTTGGATAGAATTTAAATTTGATACCAAAGTGTTTAAATTAGTAAGCATTGCTTGATAGGTAACATATTCAGGATTGGTATCATCAAGACTCGCTAATAAATTGGTGATACTAGTAATTTGATTGTTTAACTCAGTAATTGATTCTGCAATACTATTAGTAGTAATACCTAAATTTGCTAAATTACTATTAATAGTAGCTAAACTACTATTAAGTGTTGCTTCTTTATTATTAAGTTCGTTTAAAACTCTATTTTTTTGTGCTTCTAATTCAGCAAATCCATTATTTATTTCGTTATAGCCGGCGTTAATTTGATTTTGAGCACTATTTAATTTTGCTAAAGCATCATTAAACTTAGCTTCATTTTCTGCTTTTAAGTTGTTTATTTCTTCTCTAGCATCATAAATTTCTTCCATAGATTCCGTTTTTATTTGTTCATATCTTTTGGTTTCTTGAATTGGAGCTAACTTTTCTAATTCAGTATTTAAATTGGCTATAACTTCATCATATTCATCACGATATGATGTTTCTTCTTGACTATTTTTAGCAATTAAATATATTTCAGTATAATAATCCATATTAAAATTATCTTTATTAATATAAATAACATTATCTAGTTTGCCATCAGAGACCGTACTCATTCCTAAATTATTATAAATATACATGCTACTATTAACTGTACCAACTACTTTGAAAGTATTATTTTTTAAATAATCTTGGTAATTACTATCTTCAATAGTAATAGTATCTCCGATATTATATGATCCTGCTAAAACTAAGCATTCATTATCACTTGTAGGAAGAGAACCAGAAACCAAAGTAACATTGTTAATATTTTCAGTTAGCCCATATATTTTGGTGGCATCACCATCAATAACTGTTTCATAGGTGTAGTTTTCTTCAACTATTTGCGTGTTTTCTAGATTTTTTAAAGCTTCTAAGTCATCGTTGGTTAAACCCATAGTACTAATAATACGAAAATCCATTAAATTAGTTGCATCGTAATATTCATCCATAGTTTTAATCATATCTGATGATGTTTCTCTTACTCCTGCAAAAAAAGCACTACCTATAGCAATTATTAAAATTAAAGTTATAAATCTTCCGAAAGAGTGTTTGATTTTTCGTAAAGTATTTTTTAGTATTAGCATTACCAATCAATCTCCTCAACTTTTTTAGGATTTTTATTAATCATTATATCTTCGATTGTGCCGTTTTTAACTTTAATGACTTTATCAGCAATTTCAGCAATAATAGCATTATGAGTAATTATAATAGTAGTAGTTTTGGTATCGTGACAGGTATCTTGTAAAAGTTTAATAATCATCTTGCCGGTTTTACTATCGAGAGCTCCGGTAGGTTCATCACAAAGTAATATTTTAGGGTTTTTAGCTAAGGCTCTAGCAATAGATACTCTTTGTTGTTCACCACCAGAAAGTTGAGCAGGGAAGTGATCAATTCTATCACCTAAACCAACACTCTTTAGAGTTTCTTTACTGTCTCTTGGATTTTTACAAATTTGATTAGCAAGTTCGACATTTTCTAAGGCCGTTAAGTTACCTACAAGATTATAAAATTGGAAGACAAAGCCAATATCATATCTTCTGTACTTAGTAAGTTCTTTTCGATTATATTTGGAAATATCTGTGCCATCAATAATAATACTACCACTAGTTGGTGAATCCATTCCGCCGAGGATATTTAAAATAGTTGTTTTACCAGCACCAGATGGACCAAGTATGACAACTAATTCTCCCTCATCAATAGAAAATGAAACCTGCTCAATTGCTTTAATTTTTACTTCTCCCATTTGATAAATTTTAGATAAGTTTTTTACTTCGATAAAAGCCATGGTTATCCCTCGATTCTTATATTAATATTATAACTTAAATTTAACTTTAAATAAATGAATATTTTGTGATAAAATGAAATATATGAAAAAAATTTATATTGAAATAACTAATAATTGTAATTTAGATTGTAGTTTTTGTATTAAAAATACTCGTAAGAGTATGTTTATGAGCGAAGAAAACTTTGAAGTTATATTAAGTAAATTAAAGAATACTACTAATTATTTGTATTTTCATGTAATGGGAGAACCTTTATTACATCCTTTAATTAATGAATTTATAAATATAGCATCAAGTAATAATTACTTTGTTAATATAACTACTAATGGTTATTTAATGAAAAGAATTATTAATAATAAAAATATAAGACAGATAAATATATCATTACATAGTTTTGATACTAAATATAATAAATCATTAAATGATTACTTAAATGATATATTTGAAGTAGCAGAAAACTTAAAAGAATATACTTATATAAATTATCGTATTTGGGTTAATAGTCCATATAAGAAAGAAATAATTAAATTACTTGAAGATAAATATAATACAACAATTACTAAACATACTAAATTAGATCATAACACTTATATAGATTTTGATAGTGAGTTTATCTGGCCGGACCTTAATAATAATTACTATAATGAAGTAGGTACTTGTTATGCTTTAAGAGATCACTTAGGTATTTTAGTAGATGGTACAGTAGTACCTTGTTGTTTAGATAGTAAAGGTATAATAAATTTAGGTAATATATTTGAAGAAAATATAGAAGATATTCAAAATAGCGAAAGATATAAAAAAATGTTACAAGGATTTAGAAATAACAAAAAGTGTGAAGAATTATGTAAACATTGTAAATTTATGTAAAGTTAAGAAAATTTTTCCAAAATCCTTGACTTTTTTTGGGGTACTATGGGATATATAGGGGGTAGATAAAGGAAAAATAAGCAAAAAAACATATAATTTGACAAAATTTTACATTGCTAAATTTTATTAAATGTTTTATACTTAACTTAGAGT
>CALVVI010000077.1 GCA_944363815.1 uncultured Bacilli bacterium
AGTATAATCCATTTGCTCCTTCTTCTCCTCTTTCATTATAAAGACTCGTTATACAACTTGCTAAAGACTCTCCTCCTGTACATACATCTGCTAGTGTTGTTGCTAACTTTTCTTCTCCAATTATTACATCAGCATTAAATGTCTTACCTGTATTTTTATTTTGATCACTATCTAAATTAATAAATGTTACTGTTATCATCCATTCATCTGTTTTATTTGGATTTGCTGTTATTTCATAATTATCTGCTATTAATATGGCATTACTTGCTTCAGTTATATCAAATCCTGATACTCCATCTACTGTTACATATTCATATCCAGACAAACTTTCTAACGGTTGATTATCTGGGCCAGTTATTGTAAGTATTAATTCTGGTGTATCTTCATTTACTGTATATGTAAATCCATTATTTTTAATATCTAGATATAAATTATAATTCCTTGTTGCTGTGTTTGTAGCATTATTTGCTGTTAATACAGCTTTTGCTGTTGTACTGCCACTTTTATTTGGCATTCCTTGTCCAAAATCTTCTTGACTAGCACTTATACTTATACCATTACCTACTTGAAATGATAATTGATCTGTTGTGCTAGTTATAACACTTGCATCTATATCCTTACTACCTCCACTTTGAGCTTGAAAGTATGCATATGTTGCTCCAACTACTACAGCTATTAATGTAACAACTGCTATTGCTGATAACACTAATACTTTCTTTTCATTTGATTTTTGCATAACAAATCGATCCTTCCTTTACTAATAAACATTCGAAGCAAGTTAAAATTGATACTTATTTATCAACCATCCACCTACCTCCTATTTTCTACATAATATCAAAAAAAGCAAAAAAAGTAAATAGATTTTCAAAGTTTTACATCTACTTGATTACATATTCAAGAAATTTATTATATCGTTGTAGACATATTTTTTGTTAGTTTCAAATAAAATACTATGCATCATATTCATGTATTCTAAATTGCCAATTCTTTTATAACCGGATCTATTCAGCAAACTAATAAGTCCTTTAATACCTTCACGACCACCAGTAAGTTCATCATTTGCTCCAAATAAAATTTGAATTGGCAAATCTTTATTAGAATTTTGATATTTATTTACTGCTTGACTCCCTTTATTTAAAAGCAAAAAATTAGCTATTGCCATATTACTATAATTAAAGTTACACAAATTATCATTTAGCATAGTATTTCTTTCATTACTATCTTTAACCAATTTTTCAATATGTAAATCTCCTAGAGCATTTTGAATTAACGGATTACTCTTCTTAGCATTTTGTAATTTTAACATTAATTTTGCTGAAGTTAACCATACATCGATGCTTTTATCATGCCGAAAAGGACTAATCAAAACTAATTTACTTATCGAAACATCACCATTTTGTATAAAATTTAAAGCAATATCAACTCCAATATCTTCACCAATAATATATATTTTTTGATTTGGAAATCGATTAATTAAATAAGTATATAGGATTCTTTGATCACTAACAAGCTTTTGATAATCATCTATATAACCTAAAGGATAATTTCCACTAACACTCCGTCCTTGCCCTCTAGTATCACTTATAAAAACACTATAGCCCCAACTATTAAGCAAAAAAATGAAATCTTTATATCTTGACTTATGTTCTTTTATCCCCGGAATTATTTGGACAACTGCTTTAGAATTATTTACTTCATATAAAGAGCAAGACAAATAAACTAAATCACTTGATTTTAAACTTATTTCTATCATACATACTCCTTAATACCATAATTCGCTAATATTTAAACTAGTGCTTTCTGGAAGAGGACTTGGCAAATCAAACATAACTAATGTTGGAATCTTAAAACCAGTTCCAAAGCAAAAAGCTGTACCGGGATTAAGGGCTTTAACTTGTTCTAAAGTCTCCATTGCTACATTAGTACTCATACTTCTTACAATATCTAAATCTTCCGGATGAAACACCCTAAACACAATATAATTTGCGCATTGCGATAAAGCCGTTTTAGATAGTTCACTTGGCCTTTGCGTAATAAATGTAAGCAAAGTCCCATATTTTCTTCCTTCTTTAGTAATTCTATCAAATATGTTATAACCAATTACATTAATATCATTATCATTTTGAACATAGCGATGCGCTTCTTCTAAAATTATATTTACCGAAAAACTACCTCTAGGTATAATATTAGTAGTATATTCAAAAAATAATTTGCTAAAAAGTTTAGTAATAACTTTTGCAAAACGATCATCCAAATAGCTTAAGTTAATATTAATTAATTGCGTATTTTGAAACATTTTTCTAATAAATTCTTCTTTAGAAATATAACCATTAAAATCAAAAATCCCTTTTTCATTACCATTTATAATTGTTTGCAATCTTGTTTTTAATATATTATTTTGTTTATATGCTTTATCACTAGTTATATTTCCTTCACTTATTAATGCAAACTCTAAAGCATAATATAAATCATCTAAATTATAAACCAAATCATTGCTTATATTGACTTTATCTAAATTTATTTTTTCAAATTGTTGCAAAAATTTTACAACTTCAAAAATAGCATTCATTTTACCTTGTTCATCAATTAACAAACATTGGCGCAAAGTTCGATCATACCCCGGCTGATGAATTATAGAATCTAAATTTAATGTTTCAGTATTATAATGCGATAAAACAGCAATTATTTGATCCCTTATATGGCTTGATGATCTTCCACTAGTTAAAATATCCAATAAACAATTAGCAATAATATCATTTTTATACTCTTTCATTACAGGATCATCACTTTTAAAAATAGTTACTAATTTTAATGTTTTATCTAAAACAGGTATTAATTCCCCATTTTGCACTTGTAATAAAATTGCTAAATCATCCACATCTAGAAAATAAGCTGGAAAAGATAATTGGCATTCCCCTTCTCTTTCAATATGAGTAGTATAATTAACTGTTCCCATACCACTACCATTAATTTCTTTAAAAGTATTTATGTATTCTCCATAAGCATCAAATAAAACAATATGTGAATTTATTGGCTTCATTGAACTACTTAAAAACAAATTTTGTAAAATTCTTGCAATACCACAAGATTTTCCACTACCAGTATTACCAATAATAGCACTATGATTAGCAAAGAAACTATTTAAAGAAACTGAAATATTTAATCCCTTATAAATGGCTGACTTCCCTAGCAATAAATTATTTTTATTTATTTCATTTTTACCAAAAATTAATTCTAATTCATCCATTGTAATAATTCTAATATTAGATATGGCGCTTGGTTTTTTTATTATTCCTGAAATAAACTTATTATTTACAATCTCTCCAACTAATAACACTTTAATTAAAGATTCATCTATATATATTATTTCTCCAACAACTTTTCTAAACTCATCTTCCAAAACTATATGACAATTCATCAAACTAGATATAGCTTTTCTGCCTAAATTTTCAATAGTCAATTCATTATTATCAATTTTTAATATTTTTCCAAACACTTAAATCACCTTATTCTTAAGATAAGTATACCATAGAATTAATAATTTTTTCATTAAAATTACTTTTTTTAATTTATTTCCTTAATTCGACAAATATTTCAAATTCTTTGTGATAAAGTATATAACCAATCAGGAGTTTTTGGAAAATGAATTATTATGAACAAGTTGAAAATTTAATTAAAAACAATGAAATTAATAAGAAAGTACGTGCCTTACAAGATAATAGTGAAACCCCACTAACCTACTGGAATGTTGGCAAACTCATAGTTGAAGCGCAAGGCGGAAAAAAGCGTGCCAAGTATGGTGATAGCTTAATTAAAGAATGGGGAAATAAATTAAGTCTAAAATATGGTAAAGGATATAACTCTAGAAATTTAGAAAGAATGCGAAAATTATATATACTTTATCCAATTTCGTCCTCACTGAGGTCGGAATTGACCTGGACTCATTATAGAACAATTTTATCAATAAAAAATGAAAACGAGAGAAATTATTATATAAACCAAATTTTACTAAACAATTTATCATCTAGAGAACTGCAAAAAGAAATAAAAAATAAATCTTTTGATAGATTATCCTATGCTGATAAAGAAAATATAGAAATAATTAGTGATATGAATTCATCATTATCAATTGAAGATATGATTAAAGATCCTATTATTTTAAAAAGTGATATAGATACAAATGAAATAAATGAGAAAGCAATTCATAAATATATTATTTATTAGAAGATAAGTTCTTAGAGCTTGGCACTGGTTTTGCTTTAGTTAGTCACGAATATAAAATAGTTATTAATAATAATACATGTCACATCGATTTATTATTCTTTAATACAGAACTAAATTCTTATATTGTTGTTGAAGTTAAAACTAAAGCTTTAAAACCCCAAGATATTGGTCAATTAGAGTTTTATGTTGGTTATGTTGAAAAAAATATCAAAAAAAATTATCACAACAAAACAATTGGAATTCTAATTGTTAAGAAAAAAAATAAATATGTCATCGAATATACAACAAGTCC
>CALVVI010000078.1 GCA_944363815.1 uncultured Bacilli bacterium
AGAAAATACTAAAGAAAAAGAAACTAAAAAAAGTAAAAATAATAAGAAAAAGAAAAACTCTAAATCTAAGGAAAAGGAATAAATCTTTTTCTTTTTTTGATTGACATTTGGGGGTTAATGTAATACTATGAGTATAGTAGAGATACTAGAAAGGGTGCTTATGAAAAATACAAAAATAACAACAATTGAATTATGGCGATTTATTTTGACTGTTGCCATTGCATTAGGACATTTAAATACTTTTGTATGGCTTGATACTGGTGAAAATTTGATTTTTACTGGTGGCAGAGTTTTGGCATTTTTTATGTTTTTATCAGGTTATTTTTTAATGGCGCATTATAAAAAACAAAAGACTAGTGGAAAAAATAAAAATGTAAGTGCTGCAAAGCAAACATGGGAATATACAAAAAGTAGATTTAAAGCTTTGTATCCTGCACTATTTATGGGAGTATTACTAGCTTTTATTGTAAGAAATGCTATAAGTGGGACTAAAATAACAGAAATATTTGGCGTATTTATGGATTCTATTTGGGAATTTTTAGGTATTTCTCAAATTGGAGCTGTAGGTTTACTGGAATTAAAGTCTATTACTTTTGATCCTGTTTTAGGAGTATCTTATTTGTGGAATGGCCCCCTTTGGTATATTTCAGCTTTGATTTTAGCAGGATTAATTTTATATTATATTGTTTCTAAAAGTGAGGATTTTTTTACGGGCTTTTTTGCTCCGGTATTTGTCATAATAACGTATGCAAGTGTTGGACTTACAGATGCTGGATGGGATAGAACAATGGTTAATTCTATAGGGCTTCCAAATGGTTTAGCTAGAGTGATGGCTGGTATGTGTTTGGGAATGCTTATGTATTATATTGTAGAGTATTTTAGAAAGAAAAAATTTAGTGAAGTAATGACAATGACATTTAGTATATTACATATTGGTATTGCAATATTTTTGTTATATACGATATATGCGGGTATTACTTGGAGTGAATTTACTAATGGTATAATTCTTTTTGTATTTTGTGTAGTCTTGCTTACAAATAAAGATTATATTGCAGTCTTGTATAATAAAAGTAGTTTTTGTAATTTTTTAGGTCGATTATCGCTTTACTATTATGCTGTACATATAGTATTTGTTTTTTTGCTAGCTTATATTTTTCCAGAAATGAGTTATCATATTAGTATAATATTTAATATTTTATTTACAACTGGAGCTTCATTTATTTTAATGTGTATTGATGATTATGTCGTTACACCAATATTTAGGAAGGAAAAAAATTTAGAAAAGAAAAGGAAAATGGCATGATGAAAAAATTAATATTTTTATTGGTAATTATGGGGACATTTTTTGGGGTGATTAATGCTAAAGCAACTACTATTGATGAATTAGTTACGGAATTAGAAAAAGAAAATTTTCTATATATGAATTTATTTGGGGATATTCAAGATTTTAGTATTGATTCTGATGAAGATTCTCTTACAGTTAATTTTAAAATTGCATCTTCAGATGAATTAGTTCCTCATACAATTTCTTTGAATTATGAAGGAAATGTTATTTCATATGAAAGACCGTATTCTGTTAATGATTATAATTCTGCTTTTATGGCAAATTTAGATACATTTTTTTTAGTTGAAACTTTATCGACAATTGCTAAAATTCAAGGTTATACATTAGAAGATATTAATAATATAGATTTTGAATATCCGTATACTTTTGCTGATAACAGGTTAGAAATGGTTGTTGATAATTATAGTGTATCTTCAGGTGGTGTAAATATGTCTGGAGAAGTTATAAAATCTTATAGAATTGATGTTGATAAAACAAAATTAGTTATTAATGAAAGTCCCTTGCTTTTGTCAGTTTCGTATGTAACTTCAAATAGTGTGACTTTATCTTTTGATAGCGGGGAAAGTGGGGACGATATTTGTAAACTTTATAGATCAACGGATAAAATCTCTTATGGATATTTAGCTGATATTCCTTGTGATGGAACATACACTGATAATAATTTGTCTCCGAATACAACATACTATTATAAATTTGATAAGGGAGATCTTGATAGCGATGTTGTTAGTGTTACTACGTTAGATTATGTTGAGTCAGGGGATGATAATATAAATGAAGATGTCGATGATGAAAATAATGCTGATTCAGAAATAAATGTTGATACTGAAACAGATATAGATGATGAAATAGAAAATCCAAGTACTGGAGTATTTATACCTATAATTTTATTACTTGTGCTTTTGGGATTAGGATTATTACTATTTTATTATACTAAAAAGAAAAATATATTTAATAAAATTTAATGGAGCATAATTGCTCTTTTTTTCTTTGAAAATATGGAAATTTTGTTGAAATTAGAACATATATTTGTTATAATACTTGCGAGTAAAAGAAATTACTCCTTGCTTCTTTTGAAGCCGAAAGTGACCATAAGGAGGTGAAAGATGATGACTAAATACGAAATTATGTTTATAGTTAAGTCTACTATGGAAGAAGATGCTATTAAAAAGACTAGTGAAGATGTTCAAAAACTTATAAACATTAAACCATCAAAAGTTATCGAATTCAAGGAAATGGGTAGAAAAAAGTTAGCTTATCCTATAAATAAGGAAGTTAGTGGTTATTACTTTGTGATGACTGTAGAAGCTACACATGATACTATTAAAGAATTTGATCGTAAAGTTTCTATTAATGAAAACATTTTAAGACATTTAATTATCAAATTAGAAGGAGAATAATATGAACAAAGTAATATTGATTGGAAGGTTTACAAGAGATCCTGAATCAAGAATGTCTCAAAGTAATATGGAAATATCTAGATTTTCTCTTGCTTGTCAAGGTGAATTTGTCAATCGCAATGGAGAAAGAGAAGTCGAATTTGTTAATTGTGTAGCATTTAACAGATTAGCTACTACTATTAATAGATATTGCCGTAAGGGTAGTTTAATTAGTGCTACTGGCAGAATTAGAAATAGCAGCTATGATGCCCAAGATGGAAGTAAAAGATATACAACTGATGTTGTTATTGAACAAATGGAATTTTTAGGTTCAAGACAAGGTGGAGGAGATAATGCTCCAGCAGTTGATAATAGTGTTGCTTATAGTCCTAGTGCATCAAGTGCTCCAAGCAATAATATTGAAACAACGGATATTTCAGAAGATCCTTATAAAGACTTTGGTGACGAATTTACTTTAAGTAGTGATGATTTACCATTTTAAAGAAGGAGGATTATAATAATGGCAGAATATTATCGTAAGAAGAAAAAAATATGTCAAATGTGTGCTGGTAAAAGCGTAGATTATAAAGATGTCATGATTATTAATAAATATATTAATGATAAAGGTAAAATTTTACCTAGAAGAATGACTGGTGCTTGTGCTAAACATCAAAGACATATTGCTCAACAAGTTAAATATGCAAGATTTATGGCTTTAATACCATACGTAAAATAATATAGATGTAATAGTCTATATTTTTTGTTGCTTATTATGTGGATTTACACATAATTTCTTATAAAAAAATGTTGGTAAATTAAGTGTTATCAACATTATTTTTCTAATAGCCAATCAATTATGTTTTTGTGAATAATTCCATTTTCTGATAAATCTAAAGTATCGGTTGATATAACATATTTAGGATAGAAGTCATTAATATATTTATATGAACCAAATTCTCTTTTGTAATTTTCTTCAGTTATTTTATATGCTACTTGAAAATATATCTTTTCTTTTCCTTTAGTGGCAATAAAATCTATTTCGCCTTGTTCTAAATTTCCAATATTTACATTGTATCCTCTTGTTAAAAGTTCATTATATACAATGTTTTCTAAATAGGCACCAAGTTGTAGTTTTTTTGCAGTATTCATTATTTGACCAATACCTAAATCCGTTAGATAGTATTTGTATTTTCCGGTTAGAATTCTTTTACCTCGTAAGTCATATCTTTGAGATTTACTTATAAGAAAAGCTTTTTCCATGTAATCATTTATTTGTCAATTTTGTATTGCATAAAATACAAAATTGACAAATTTGTTGAATTTGTACTCTGCACAATTAATTTGGTTATAGATTTAGAATAAGACTTTCTTTCATCGTAATGCCTAATTAAGTTTTTAATATTTATGTAGAATTTCACATAATTTTGTTTTAAAAATTTAATTAAAAAAAGGAAATCTTCCTTTAACTTGTATACATAGATAAGTGTAATTTTAATTAATAATTTTAGGATTGTTTTAGAAGGGGTATAAGTAAAAGTGTTGTTAGTGAAAATAATACCTTGAAGACGGAGTCAAAATTTATCGGAATAGATTAAATGGGATGAGCAATCCCATATAAAGTACTAGAATATGGGGAAGTAG
>CALVVI010000079.1 GCA_944363815.1 uncultured Bacilli bacterium
ATTTTATTTTATACAAATGTATAAAAGACTTAAAATTGCTATTTCTTTATAATTAAGTGTAAAGAGGTGCATATTTCTTGGAAAAATTAAAAAGTAAAGATATACTAGCAATTAATTTAAAATATTACAGATATAAAAATAATCTTTCACAAGAAAAATTTGCCGAAATGTTAGGTAGTACTTTACCATATATAAATCAGTTAGAAAATGGCAGAAGAAAGCCAACACTTGAGTTGTTGGACAAATTTGCTGGAAAACTTGGCATTACTAGTGCGGAGTTAATTACATATAATGAAAATCATAATATCATGGCTAAAAGAATTGATGAAAAAAAATAACATTGGACATTAATCTCAATGTTATTTTTTTATTGCAAAAACATTACAAATGATATTATAAAGAAAGCAATACCTAAAACCATTGTCGCTCTACTTATAAAAAGTTCTAGACCTCTTTCTTTAGCGTGTTGAAATAAATTTTCATTACCACCAGTTATTATTTGACCAGCATCGCTAGCTTTATTACCTTGTAATAAAACAACAGCAATTAAAAGAATAGATATAACAAGTAATATATTTTCTAACATTTTCTCACATCCGTTTCGTTAATAATTTACCATAAATAAAGAAAAAAAGCAACATTACTTTTCAGCATTTTCTTCTGTTGCTTTTGGTTTTCTACCTCTTGAAGATTTTTTTTCGCCGGATTCAGTATTTTCTGAACTATCACTATCAGTGTTTGCTGTTTCTTCAACAGGTTTAATTTTTCCAGTTTTAACAATAGATTCAATTTGTTCTTTAGTGATTGTTTCATATTTCATTAAAGCATCACTTAGTTGGAAAATTAGATCTTTATTTTCTTTAATTATTTTTTTAGCTTTTTCGTAGCATTCTTCGATTATTTTACGAGTTTGTTCATCGATTTCTAAAGCTACTTGATCAGAGAAATTTTTAGACTTAGCATAATCTCTTCCTAAGAATACGCCTTCACTCTTTTCTTCGTATTGAACAGGACCAAGTTCACTCATACCATATTCAGTAACCATGCTACGAGCAATTTTCGTTGCTCTTTTAATGTCATCACTTGCTCCAGTAGAAATTTCACCTAGGAACGTTTCTTCACTAACACGTCCTCCAAGAAGGCCAGTGATTTGAGCTAGCAATTCATCTTTAGTTAAAACCGCGATTTTTTCTTCTTTTGGAAGCATCATAGTATAACCACCAGCCATACCACGAGGTATGATAGTTATCTTATGAACTTCTTGAGCATCTTCAAGCTTTAAACCAATAACAGCATGTCCTGCTTCGTGAATACTAACAAGTTTCTTTTCTTTATCAGTAATCTTTCTTGTCGTTTTAGCAGGTCCAAGTAATACTCTATCGGTTGCTTCATCTATTTCATCCATAGTTATTTCTGTTTTATTACGGCGAACCGCAAGCAAAGCTGCTTCATTTAAAAGGTTTTCTAGATCAGCACCACTAAAACCTGGAGTTCTTAAACTTAAATTATCTAATTTAACATCTTTTGCTAAAACTTTGTTTTTGGCATGAACTTTTAAAATTTGTTCTCTTTCATTTGCATCAGGAAGACTAACTGTTACTTGACGGTCAAAACGTCCTGGACGAAGTAATGCTGGGTCAAGTACATCTGGACGGTTAGTTGCAGCGATGATGATTATTCCTTCATTTTCGCCGAAGCCATCCATTTCAGTTAATAATTGGTTAAGTGTTTGTTCTCTTTCATCATGACCTCCACCAAGGCCAGTTCCTCTTTGGCGACCTACAGCATCAATTTCATCGATAAATATCAAACATGGTGCATTACGTTTTGCTTCTTTAAACATATCACGAACACGGCTTGCTCCAACTCCGACGAATAATTCAACGAAGTCAGATCCGCTTATAAAGAAGAACGGAACATTTGCCTCCCCTGCAATAGCTTTAGCCAGCAATGTTTTACCTGTTCCTGGAGGACCTACTAGTAGGACACCTTTAGGAATTCTTGCTCCCATTTTTTCAAATTTTTTAGGATTCTTTAGAAAATCAATTAATTCTTCAACTTCTTCTTTTTCTTCTTTTAAACCTGCAACATCTTTAAAGCTTTTCTTATCGTTTTCATTACTTAAACGAGCTTTACTACGGCCAAAGTCCATAGAGTTTTTATTAGAGTTAGCAAGCTTCATAAATAAGAAGTACATTACAACTACTAATAATACTAAAGGTAAAACATTAATTATAATATATAAGAACATGTTTTCCCCAGGATCAGCATTAGTATCATATTCTGCGATATCATTTTTTTCAATTAACGCTAAAATATTATCTAATTCTGTTCCGACTGCTCTAGCTGTAAAAGATTCAGTAGCGCTATAGCCATCCAATTTACCTTCAATGTAATAAATACTTTCATTACTTTTAGGTGTAACGGTTATTTCTGTTACGTTATCTTCTTTTAATTCTGTAATTAACTCACCGGTGGTAAGTTCATTTACTTTTGTCCCTTGCATATTAAGGGCAAATATTACAATTATTACCACAAATCCCAATACTAGGTATGGTAAAACATTTTTAAAATTATCATTTTGTTTTGGTTTTACATTCATTTAAATTCTTCACCTTGCCTCACATTTAATTATTATATCATATTTTTCGGATTTGTCTTTAGCAAATTGCGATTTTTTTAATCCAGGAAGCCAAATAATGGTATCACTAGCATCAACTAATATTGGATAATTAATCCTTTCTTCTTTTGGTAATTTAGAATCAATAAAAATGTCACTAATTTTTTTACTACCATTTAAGTTTTTAATATACATCTTATCACCATTGCGTTTTGTTCGCAGTTTAAGTGGTAACTTAATGTCTGTGCTTAAAAGATAGATACAGTTGTTACTATCGTCACCTTCAGTAGAATTATAATAAAATGTAAAATATTTGGTAATTACGTCTTTATCAAAAATAATTTCTGTAAAGTTGACATTTTCTGGTTTAATTATTTTTAAGTAACCATATTCATTGATACATTTATAACCATTATTTAAATCGATCGACTTATTATTTTTATCAAGTAATTTTATGATTTCAGCCATTTGATTATCACTTATATCAAAATAATCATATTTTTGAATTTCTTTGACAATTAATTCAATTGTCTTTTTCTTAATAAATGTATTTTCTAAATTAAGTTTGTTGATATCTATAGAGTTATCAACAATTAATTTCTTGTTTTTAATATACTCAGTTACAAAGTTATCATACTCACTTAGTTCTTTGCTAAACTTTAAATATTTTAAATGAACATTAGCATCTTCATTTTTTAAAAACGGAAGTATTGTGTGTCGATAACGATTACGCGTATATTTTAAGTTATCATTACTAGCATCAACTCTATATGGAATAGCATTTTCATTATTATATTTTAAAATTGCTTCTTTAGTAGTTGTCAGTAGTGGTCTTAGAATTTGGTAAGATTCATTGGTATTTACTTGTCTAATACCAGCATAGCCACTTAAGTTACTACCACGAGTAAGACGCATTAAAATTGTTTCAATTAAGTCATCACCATGATGGGCAGTAAGTAAATATTTAGATTTATATTTGTTTATAACTTGATCAAAGAATTTATACCTACGAATTCTTGCGTCTTCTTCACTAAAATCTCCAGTAAGATAATCAGTAATTTCTAGTAATTCAAATACTATATCGTTTTTCTGACAGTATTCTTGAACCATTATAGCCTCTTCATCACTTTCTCTTCTTAATTTGTGATTAACATGCGCACAAATCAATTTAATTTTTTTTGTCGTTTTTAAGTTGTTAACTAAACTAAGAAGGCACATAGAATCAGGTCCACCACTACAAGCAACAACAACACTAGTATTATCTTTAATGTTATTATTTAAAAATTCTAATTCTGTTTTCATAAACCACCTATAAGTTTTTTAGATTGTATAATAACATATCATATATATTACCATCAAGTATTTTATCAGGATCAGTAGATTCATAGTTAGTTCGATGATCTTTTACTAGTTTATATGGTTCTAGAATATAACTGCGAATTTGACTACCAAAATTAATGCTAGTTGCAGTATCTTTTAAGGAAGCTATTTCAGCCTTTTGACGTTCTAATTCCATCATATATATTTTAGTTTTAAGCATAGATAATGC
>CALVVI010000080.1 GCA_944363815.1 uncultured Bacilli bacterium
AGCGAAGAGGAAGAAAAACAGATGATGCATGATATGGAAATAGATATGGCGTACGATGATGGCGTTGATGCTGGAATCGAGCAAACTAAAGTAGAAATGATAAAGAATTTTTATAAGATTGGCACACCCATTGAAGATATTGCAAAGGCAAGTAATTTAAGTGTAGAAAAAGTAAAAGAAATCATTGATAATAAAAGCTAAAATATAACTGATATATAAATAATCGTTAAATCTAGTGTAACAACTAGATTTTTCTAAAGTGATACATACTAATTGATTATTTTAATTAACTATGGTATATTTTTATTGTAAGGGATAGTGAATAAATAATGAAAAAAAGGATAATAAGTGCTATTGTCATGGCAATCATATTAATACCTCTGTTAATTTTAGGAGGACACTTCTTTGCGGCAGCTGTTGGTGTTATTGCAGCTCTTGCTTATAAAGAAATAGTTAATTTAAAAAAGGAAGGGTATCCCAATATAATGTTATTTTTAGGATTTCTATCTTTAATTAGTTTAGTATTTTCTAACTATGTAAATTGTAGTATATATTTGGGAATAACTTATCAAATAATTGCATTTTGTATATTAGTAATGCTAATACCAGTAATATTTTTTAAAGATGATGCTTATACTACTAAAGATGCATTTTATTTAATCGGGGCAATACTATTATTAGGCATTTCTTTTAATACATTTGTTATTTTAAGAAATCGAAGTTTACCTTTATTTGTTTATTTATTAATTATTCCGATGGTTACTGATATATTTGCAATGCTTGGTGGTAAATTTTTTGGCAAACACAAATTATGTCCTAAATTAAGTCCTAAAAAGACTTGGGAAGGATCTATTATTGGTCTTGCTGGTGGAGTTATAATTAGTCTAATATTTTATATAATATTTATAGGATCCATAAATATTACAGTTGTTATGACTAGTATAATATTATCGATTGTTGGCCAAATGGGTGACTTAGTTATGAGTAAAGTAAAAAGAGAACATGATATTAAAGATTTTTCAAACCTTATCCCTGGCCATGGGGGTATTCTTGATCGCTTAGATAGTGTTATATTTGTCTTTTTAACATATATGTTTTTATTGATAATGTAAGGGAGGAACAACTATGTGGTTTGTATCATTGTTAGTATTAATATTTATATTAGGAATTATTATTTTAGTTCATGAATTTGGCCATTTCATTTGGGCCAAAACTTTTAAAGTTCATATCTATGAATTTTCTATCGGAATGGGGCCGATAATATTTACACATAAGGGTAAAGATAAAATAGATTATAATATCCGAGCTATTCCTATCGGGGGATTTGTTTCTATGGCTGGCGAAGTCTATGAAGATAACGATAAAATTGATAAAAAATCATTTATGTGTAATAAACCATGGTGGCAAAGATTAATTATTTTAGTTGCTGGGGTAGTCAATAATTTTATAATGGCTCTATTGCTACTATTCTTAAGTGCTTTAATTTGGGGCGCAACCATATCTTTGCCGGAAGTAAAAGATGTTTTAGCTGATTCTCCAATGGCGAATGCTGGTATTGTTGCTGGTGATAAAATAACAGCTATCAACGGGCGCAAAGTATCTAATTGGGATACTGCCCAAATATTACTCATTATGGAAAGTAAAGATAATGAATATACTTTCGCCATTGAACATACCAATGGAAAAACCGAAGACATAACCGTTATACCAGAAATTAGTGAAGACGAAAATGGTTTAGAAACTAAAACCTTTGGAGTTTATATAACTACGGAAGAGGTAGATGGTTTCTTACCGTCTCTTAAATATGCGTTTGCTAAATTTGGTAGTATCGTCCATTCTATGGCTTTAACTATTGAAGGTTTATTTACTGGTAAAATATCTTTACAAGCTTTATCTGGCCCAGTAGGAATGTATGAAGTAGTTGACCAGTCTATTGGTTATGGTATTAGTTATATGCTTTATTTAGTAGCATTCTTATCAATCAATGTTGGATTTATTAATATATTGCCATTCCCAGCCTTTGATGGTGGAAGAGTATTATTCTTAATTATTGAAAAAATTAAAGGTAGTCCAGTAAATTCGAAAGTTGAAAATATCTGTCATATGATAGGGTTTGTTTTATTAATTATTTTAATGATTTACATAACTATTCAGGACGTATTTAGGTTTTTCTAAAAAGGATTGCAATATCCTTTTTTCTTTGCTAAAATTATCTTAGAGGAGGAGAGTTATGAGTAAATTTTGTGCTAATTGCGGACAAGAAGTACCAGAAGGAACTAACTACTGTACTAAATGTGGTGCTAGTTTAAATACTGAACAAACTAATACTAATAATGGTAGTACAGTTATTATTAATAATTATAATAATAATAGTAATTTAAAATTACCTAATCGTAATATTGCCTTAGCAGTTATTTTTAGTATTTTAACTTGTGGTATTTATGGCATTTATTGGTTTATTTGTCTTACAGATGAAGCTAATGCTGTAAGTGGAGAAACAGGTCCATCGGGAGGAGTATCTTTTTTATTAACTCTTATAACTTGTGGTATCTATGGCATTTACTGGGCTTATAAAATGGGACAAAAACTTCATACTGCTGGAGAAAAACACAATAAACCAATCGGGGATAATTCAATACTTTATTTAATACTATCAATATTTGGCTTAGGCATTGTTAATTACTGCCTTATGCAAAATGATTTAAATAGGTTTTCTGAATAATGATCCATAAAAAAGAAATGAAATTGATATTATTATTAATTTCATTTTTAATTATCTTTTTGTTTTTAAATAAAGTATTTAATTTTACTATTCCCTGTTTATTTCATGAAATTACTAATCTCTATTGTCCCGGCTGTGGTATAACACGCATGTTTTTAGCTTTATTTAAACTTGATTTTTATCAAGCTTTTCGTTATAATCCCTTAGTTTTTATATTGCTCATATTATCTATAGTTTATTTTTTAGTAAAAAAAATAGGTAAACTTAATTTTAAGTTTCCTAATTATATTTATTATTATTTGTTAGTAATAGTTATTATTTATGGTATTCTTCGAAACATTCCTTTATTTTCTTTTTTAGCTCCAACAACTTTATGATGTTTTAAATTCTAAATAATATATTGGATTAAAATTATGTTCTTCCACAACTGTTTCTCCTTGATCAGCTTCATGCATTGCTTCGCTAGAAACTAAAAAATAAGTGTGAAATAAATAATCTGTTCCATCAATGCCAACCGGATCATCCCAAGTTAAATCGATATGAACCCAGTTATTATTAAAATAAACGGCATTCCAAATATGGCCTGTAGTTGAATTAGTCATTTCTTCTGGAGTTGTCGCCACTTTAAAATTATTAAATCCTAGTTTAGTTAAAAATATAGCCATTAAATCAGTATAACCATTACACGTAGCATACCCTTCAAATAATGGACCATACGCTGTATAAGAGTGATACATACTAGTATCTTCTTCATTTCTTTCAACGTCATATTTTACATTATTAATAATATAGTCATGAATAGTTTTTATTTTATCGTATTCACTCATGCTATTATTTAAAATACTTGCCATTATTTCATCAACTCGCACGTTTATAGCATTTATTTCTTCTTCAGTATATAAATAATCTACTTTTAAAGTTATTTCACCATTTTCGTTGATACTTGTTTTAATATTAGTAAAACTATTAAAAGGGTGGATATAATTATTTAAATGGGTCAAAATAAGCTCATCGCTACTAATATGGGATACATCATTTAAACATTTATTGTATTCATCAGGACAATAAAAAGTAAATTGATCCCAGCCATTATTTATAACACTATAATAAATATTTAACAAATCTTGATAAGAATAGGGAATATAATCACTTGTTCTTTGAACGTATAAGTAATCATTATCTTTAGTATATTGATTGCCACTTTTAATAATTAAATCTGGGGTATCACTAAATATACTTGCTAAAGCATCAGTAATAGGATTTATAAAAGCTAGTGTAGCTATTAATAATAAAATACAGATAATGGGAACAATTACCTTTTTCATAAGTATCACCTATAATAATAATAGCAAAAAAAAATAAAGTAAACAATTGTTACTTCATATTTTTTACTTTTTGTGTCAATCT
>CALVVI010000081.1 GCA_944363815.1 uncultured Bacilli bacterium
ATAAATAAAGGGCAAAACGGCTGTGAATAGTAACCAGAATCCACATTTTTGTTATTTTTCCAATTGAATATTCAAGTACTTTTGCTCGGATTTCGTTAAAAGAATGCATTTTCCCATCAGGAGTTTTAACAGGCTCTGATCCATAACCAATCCATCCATCTATTTTCCCAGTAAGAATTGGTGGATCCTTCATTCTAGAAATAAGCTCAGAATGCTCTTTTTTTATTTCTTGTAATATTTCTAAATATTTAGGTAAATTATCAGTTGATGAATATATAACAATAGTATCATCTCTATCAGCATATTGATCAAATTTAAAATAATATGGTAGATGATGTTCATCACATTTTTCAACTAAATATGTAGTCATTTTATATGTATCTAATGATTCCGTATTCAAATATAGCCGGTGTTCAATATTAGGATATTGATCTTTTTTGGCAGTTAAATATCTCGAACAAACATGAACCCAACCACTACCACTTCCAAAAGATTTCCAGCTATATTTCTCAAAAGCATTTTCTAATTCTTTATCATCTTTACTGTCATAAAAAATTTCATCTGCTTCTTTCATCGTGAAAACATCAGGTACATTTCTTAAGTAATTTCTCATTTTTATAAAATCTTGGCCATAACTTCCCATTTTATATAATTCTATAAATTCCTCTTTAGTCATAGCAACAATACTGTTTTTCCATTTATTAAATAACATTGCATAAAATCTATCTGCATCATCACGGTAATACTGCCCTTTGCTATGTTCTTTCTGAACCATCTTGGTTAAATGACCATAATATCCACCAAAACCCTTTGAACTATTTGCATAGGCATTTATTAACTTTTCAATTACCCCTAAATCATCAATCGGATTACGAATTTGATTATATAAATCCCTCAGTTCCACATTTACCTCCAGTGTTATTAAATATTTTCCACATCTACAATGTTTTCAAATTCCCTAAGTTTATTTTGAACTTTCCTATTTTCAGCACTAATAATTTCCTTAAAATTCAAAATATCACTTATCTTCTCAAATTCGGCAACATTTTGATCATACGTTCCCACAATTTTGAAATAATGATTATAAGTTAATTCCCAATGGGTAAATCTATCAGGATTATCTTCAGTAAAATAATTATTTTTTAAATCTCTTAAATCATATTTTTCCAACTTCTCAATTAATTGATTGGGATTTTCTATATTTTGATCATAAGTATCCGTAGTATATTCCAAAGAACTATTTAAACTTGAATATGTATGTGAAATTGTTTTTATCCATTCCAACTTCTCTTTTTCAAAATTATAAATACAATTTAGTTCAACACTTGTAGAAATAGGCATGCCAGCATCTATATCACCAGAATTCCAATGAAAATGTTCTATTTTTAATTGATTAATTTTAAACACATTTCTCTTTCTATCAACCTCTATATTATCAATCGCGTTACCAAAATCATCAAATTCATTATTCATGTAAATACCTCCACTATTATGATAACAAATTTTTAACAAATGTCATAGATAAAATTATTGGAGTATTATAACGAAATATATTAAACAATCGTAACACACTTTATTTCTATTGACATTATAATCACACAAAAACGCTTTTATAATTTACTATTTAAATTTCTACCTTTATATCTTGGAAAATAAAAATACTCATTATTAATTTTTTGAATTCTCCAATATATTAAATTTGAAAATTGGACGCATATATTTTATTTTTTGCAAATGGATTAATAAACAAAAATGTATTATTCGGAGTATAATGCTCTGTCAATAATTATTAAAAAAAGAAGATTATTTTTTAATCTTCTCATGCATATTCAACAATTTATTTTTTGTCTTATCATCCGCAAATATAAATGGAATTGAATTTGTATTACATTTTATTAAATCCTCAATGTCCATCTTTGTTTCTTGTAATATCCTTGCATATTCTCTATTTATATTAATACCTGATACTGTATCATTATCAGTATTAATAGATATTTTTACTCCCTTTCTATACAACTTTTCTATTGGATGTCTCCTTTTTATTGCTTCAGTTTGATAATTACTTGTAACACATACTTCCAATAAAATATTTTCTTTGATTACTCTTTCCATTAACGCTTCATCATCAATTACTTTCACACCATGGCCTATTCTCTTAGCACCAGTATCTAAAGCAGCCTTAATGCTTTCTACTCCTGCCGCTTCCCCAGCATGAATCGTAAAAGGGATTTCAAATGTTTTAGCATAACTAAAAAGTTGCACATAATCCTTCGTCGGATATAACGCTTCTGCTCCCGCTAGATCAATACCTACCACACCCTTCCCCAGATATTTTTTAGCAACATCGACAACTTTTTTATTTTTTTCATACTCTTCTCCCCGCATCAAAGAAAGAATTATTCCTCCCATAATTCCGGATTCTACATTTGCTTTATTAAACCCGTTAATAACAGAAATTACCACATCATCTAAGGTAAGTCCCTTTTCCAAATGTTTTAATGGTGCAAAACGCACTTCAGCATAAACCACATTTAACTTAGCCAATTTTTGAAAAAGATGATATGATGTAATTTCTAATCTCTCACATGTTTGTAATAACTTGCAAGGAAGATCAAACTTTTTTAAATAATCATTTAAGTTATGACATTCTTCATCCACCTGTAATTCTCTTAATAAATCTTTTTTAGATATTTTTATTCCATCTTCTTTTACCCACTTAAAAACATCATCTATATCGATGGCCCCATCTAAATGCAAATGTAACAAAATCTTTGGAATATCATTAACCATCATCATAATCACCTAGTATTATAATAATAACATATTCCCAAGCAAAATAAAAACATCTAGAATATTCTAGACATTTTTTTTACTTTCTTTCACTTCATTCTTTCCCTTTACTTTAGCAATTATGACTGCAGCAACTCCCAAAGCAACCACTAAGCCAAGTCCAATAGCTACAACTAAAGTTTCTTTACTATTATCAACTCCAACATAATTATCAAAATTCACTGAATCAATTATCGTTTTATAAGAATCCTTTTCTGCACTAGTAAATTCTGTTTCCTTTTGAATAGTAAAAGTATAAGCTCTATCCGCTATAATTGTATAATAATTAATTATGTAATATCCGGCATCCATATATTCCAAATAAATAAACTTATAATCATTTTCATAAAGTTCATAACTATCTGCTCCCGCAATGCTTTGAATTTCTAGCGCTAAATCTTCTATCTCCGAATCAAAATAATCATTTAAATTTCCAACATCTTCCACATCCACAACAGAAACAATAAATTCTTCTTCATCATCAAATGCATCAACATACATATCATTTTCATTCATTAATTCATTCATAAATTCATATGTTAAATCTAATTCATCTAAATCAGGATTATTTTCAATATTTTCTCTAGTAAAAACATACCATTCATCAGGAATATTTAAAGACATATCAGCACTAGGAACATCCACACTAGCAGCACTAACCATCAAAGGCATAACAAGCAACACCAATAAACTAAACACAATTTTTTTCATTAATTTCACTCTCCATATACTTACATTATATCTTACTTAAGAAATATTATCTACTACTAATTTGCAAATTATAATCACTATTAGGTAGATTTATCCTAACTTCCGTATATATTCCTTCTTCTGAATTTATATTTATATCTAAATTTAATTTATTACATAATTTTTTACATAAATATAAACCAATCCCTCTTGCATATTCTTTATTACGATTACTACCAGTAAAACCTTTTTCAAATACCCTAGGTAAATCACTATACTTAATGCCTATACCATTATCTTTAATAAATAACATAACTCTATTTTGAGTACTTCGTTCATAACTTATCTTTCTCCTTATATTTATTATTTTTCCCACCACTATAATTACTAATGCTATAAAAGGTATAGAAATAATTAATAGCATAA
>CALVVI010000082.1 GCA_944363815.1 uncultured Bacilli bacterium
TGCTTTTCTATAGCTATCATTTTAATATATAAATATATCCTATTTAAAAATAAAATTAAAAACAAAATATTAATAGATGCAACTTGTACTGATACTACTTTAAAAACTACTTATCATAAAAATATCCGGATTTTTTATTATACTTATACTTATAATAATGAAGAATATAGTGCCAGTGATAAAACAAGATTTATAATTCCGGGTTTTAACCCTAAAATAAATAGGACTTTTAAAATCTATATCGACTCTAAAAATCCTACTAATTATGTAACCCCTTTAGAAATATTTTATTCTAAAATATATATTGGCTTAGGAATTATCCTTATAATACTACCATTCTTGTTTTAGAATGGTTTTTTATGGCTTTAATGCTGTTATTGGAATTATATATATTCCAGTTTCTGGGTCTTTTATAATTGAATTCCATAAGCCACATATAATGCATTTAAATTTTGGTTCTACCATAACCTCATTTGAAAATCTAATTAGATTTTTTTTAGCATCATCAAGTTCATTAGTCCCCAATTTTATTTCAATTGCTCCATATTCACCACTAGGAAGCTCAACGATTGCATCGATTTCTAGACCATTATCATTATTACGATAATGATATATCTTCCCATCTAAGCTCTCAATGTAAATTCTTAAGTCTCTTTCAACTAAGGATTCAAACATAAAACCAAATGTTTTAATATCATTTATTAACATATCTGGTTTAATAGCTAATGCTGCACAAGCAAG
The DNA here is from genome assembly GCA_944363815.1 of uncultured Bacilli bacterium. Classification (GTDB taxonomy): domain Bacteria; phylum Bacillota_I; class Bacilli_A; order RF39; family UBA660; genus Onthocola_B. The sequence continues at coordinate 742 of CALVVI010000082.1, forward strand.
TGAAGGATCAGTAAAATGCCTTTTGGCAGATTTTCCTACTCTTTCTCTCGATCTTAAGTTAAATGTATATGGTTGTTGATTTTCTATTAAATATAATTTTTCTAAAATATTTAAATAATCCGCTATAGTATTACGACTTATATTATATTCTTCATTACTAGTTATATCCTCAATATCCTTTATTAAAGTACTATTACTAACAATTGTGCTTTCGTTACGAGCAAGTGATTTAATCAACATTCGCATTTTATTCTCATCTCTTACAACTCCATCATTTGATATATCAGCTTTTAATATTGCATTAATATAACTAGTTGGTAATATATTAATATCCTTTTCATCTATAGTTAAATTTTCTGGCCATCCACCACGAACCACTAATTTTGCTAATAAAGGTAACGTAGGCTTTATTTTAGAATTTAAAGATATATTTTTATTTTTAAACATATCTAGTAGAGATATTTCTCCAGTAGAATCACCAGATTCGTACAAACTCATCGAATACATTTTTAAGCGATCAATTCTACCCGCCCCAGAATGACTTATTTTACTATAATCTCTGATACTAGTTGATTCCGTAAGGATATACTTACCTTTAATATTATCCATATCACATTTATGTCTTACAGCATCCCAAATCGCCGGAAATTTTCCCCACTCATCTATCAACTGTGGATACTCATTTCCCAATATTAAAGATACATTCATTTCTGCCAATGATCTAATATTATAATTTTCTGCAGATTCATCTAAATAAACTACTGAATTACTATGATTAAGCGCAGTCCACGTCTTGCCACACCATTTGGGACCTTCTATGCTTAATGCCCCAAATATCTTTAAATACCTTTCAATTTTATCATCAACTAATCTTTTTTTATAACCATCTTTAGTTAAAGCCATAATTTATCACCACCATAATAATACCATAAACATTTTCATTGTGCAAGTTTCGGACTTTTCATTGTGCAAGTTTCGGACTTTTCATTGTGCAAGTTTCGGACTTTTCATTGTGCAAGTTTCGGACTTTTCATTGTGCAAGTTTCGGGCTTTTCATTGTGCAAGTTTCGGACAACATAAAACCAAACTTATATTTCAAAGTTTGGTTTTATGTATTTATCATATAAAGCTCGACATTTTACTCCATCCATCTCCGGAGTATTTTTTAATGGATTTGGTATTCCTAACTTCTCATACTTTTCATCTCCCATTTTATGAAATGGTAAAAATTCTATTCTTTTAATATTAGGTAATGTTTTTAAGTAATCCACTAACATTTCCATATATTCTGGATTATCATGAATTCCTGGAACTACTACTTGCCTTATCCACAAATCTTTATTATGTTTTTTTAGTACCTCAACAAATTTTAAAAATTCATCCATAGTATGACTAACTAAATCTTTATAGCCTTCTTTAGTTAAATGCTTAATATCAAGAATTACTAAATCCACTAAATCAAGAATTTCATCATACTTACCTATTCCAACACCCGCGGTATCTAATGCCAGATGAATCCCATCTTCTTTTAAAGCTTTAGAAAGTTCGATTAGAAAGTCAACTTGCAACAGTGGCTCTCCCCCTGAATATGTTACTCCACCACGTTTTTTAAAATACGGTTTAAATCTTTTTATTTTAGCTACTAATTCTTCTACTGTAGTATTTGCTTCTTGCAAATTAAACATTTCGGGATTGTGGCAAAACTTACAGCGAAGAGAACAGCCATTAAAGAAAATGACTGTTCTTATACCAGGCCCATCAACTAAGCCAAAAGACTCAATTGAATTTACACTAGCACTTAAATTTTTATAGTTTTTCATGGAATGTCCTAGCAATTACTTCTTCTTGTTGTTTTCTAGTTAGACGATTAAATCTAACAGCATAACCAGATACTCTTATAGTTAAAAGTGGATATTTATCTGGATTATTCATCGCATCAATTAAGGTTTCTCTATTTAAAACATTAACGTTTAAATGATGTGCTCCTTGTGAAAAATAGCCATCTAAAACATTAACTAAATTTTCCACTCTTTCATCTTCAGACTTACCTAAAGTTGTAGGCACAATTGAGAAAGTATTAGATATACCATCTTGACAGCAATCTTTATATTTTATTTTAGCTACTGAGTTTAATGAGGCAAGAGCACCACTAGCATCTCTACCATGCATTGGATTAGCACCAGGTGCAAAAGCAACACCGGCCTTACGGCCATCTGGAGTAGCTCCAGTTTTAGATCCATAAACAACATTTGAAGTAATTGTCAAAACTGATAATGTAACAATTGCTCCTCGATATGGTTTATGTTTACATAATTCATCATAGAATTTTTGAACTACTTCCCCTGCAATGCTATCTACGCGATCATCATCATTACCATACTTAGGGAATTCTCCTTCAACTTCAAAATCAATAGCTATACCATCCTCATTACGAATCGGTTTTACTTTTGCATACTTAATTGCTGATAAGCTATCAGCAACAACGGAAAGTCCTGCAACCCCATAAGCCATTAATCTTCTTACATTAGTATCATGCAAAGCCATTTGACCTGCTTCATAAGCATATTTATCATGCATATAATGAATGATATTCATGGCTCCAGCATAAATGCGTGCTACTTCTCCTAAAACATGGAAATAAGCTTTCTTAACTGTTTCATAATCAAGTATTTCATCAGTTATCGCCGGAACATCTAAAACTTTGTCTCCTTTTACTTCATCAACTCCCCCATTTATTGCATAAAGAAGTGCCTTAGCTAAGTTTGAACGAGCTCCAAAAAATTGCATATCTTTACCAACTCGCATTGCTGATACACAACAAGCAATAGCATAATCATCACCATAAATAGGGCGCATTATATCATCATTTTCATATTGAATAGCATCAGTCTTAATACTCAT
>CALVVI010000083.1 GCA_944363815.1 uncultured Bacilli bacterium
TTCTTTTTTTATCCAAATCATCATTTATTTATAAGTAAAAAAAAAAAATATAAATAAAATTAAAAAATCTCCTACAAAATTTCCAAAAAAAAAAAAAAAAAAAAAAAAAAGCAAGTGTTTAGATTCTGCTTTACATTGTTTTACAATTTGTCTTTTAAATTTTCAATTGCTTTTAATACCCCTAATTTTCCATATTCATATGTTAATCCCCCTTGTAAATATGCGGCATAAGGAGGACGAATTGGGCCATCGCAAGAAAGTTCAATTGATGAGCCTTGCGTAAATGAACCTGACGCCATGATAATTTGATCGTCATATCCTGGCATATCAGTAGGTTCTGCTAAGGCATTGGCATCAATTGCACTGCCACTTTGAATGCCTTGAACAAATTTAATCAACTTATCTTTATCATTAAATATAATTGTTGAAACTATATCAGCTCGCTCTTCATTCCATTTTGGTTCTACTTCATAACCTAAATTTTCTAACATATAAGATGCTAATACAACAGTTTTTAAACTACTAGCAACAACACCCGGGGCCATATATAGTCCTTGAAAAAAGGATTTGTTTGCGCCGAGACTAGGACCTACATCTTTAGCTTCCCCACAGACATTTAATCTTTCACTACAAAGATGAATTAAGTCTTTTCTCCCCACAATATAAGCTCCGTTGGAAGCAATTCCTCCCCCTAAGTTTTTAATTAAAGAACCAACACAGATATCAGCTCCAACTTGAGTAGGTTCAACAGTACTTACAAATTCACAATAACAATTATCGATCATAATTATAATTTGAGAATTAATACTTTTAATTAATTCTATTACTTTTTTTAGTTTAGAAACAGTTATACTTTTCCTTAGAGAATATCCTTTTGATCTTTGAATTTCAATTACTTTAATGTTACCTTCTTTAACTCGTTTTTCTATTTTTTCATAATCAAAATCGTCATCTATTAAATCAATTTGTTCATAATTGATACCAAAAGATTTTAAACTACTAGGATTATCATTTAAACCAATTACAGAATCTAAAGTATCATATGGTTTACCAGTAATTGATAGTAATGTATCGTTAGGTCTTAAAAGAGCAAAGAAAGCCGTACTTAAAGCATGAGTTCCTGAAATAAATTGATTTCTTACCAAAGCATCTTCAGCTTTGAAAATGCGGGCATAGACTCGTTCTAAGGCATCTCTACCTAAATCGCCATAGCCATAACCAGTAGTGGTATTAAAGTGTTGTTCGCCAATATTTTCTTGCCAAAATGCTTCTAGTACTTTTTGACTATTTTGGTAACATATTTCATCAATATTTTTAAAAACCGGTTCTAATTTTTCTTCAATTTCTTTAATATTATCTAAATTCATGATATCCTCCATCTACTCTAATAACTGTATTATTAATATAGCTTGCTTTTGAGCTTGCTAAAAATAATACTACTTCAGCCACTTCTTTCGGTTCTGCAAATCTATTTAAAAGTATTTTTTGTGTTCCAGATTTCCTAAATTCAGGATTTAAATTACTAGTCATATCTGTATTTATCCACCCCGGAGCAACACAGTTAACTCTTATGTCAGGAGAACATACACTTGCAAAATCATGAGTTAAAGAAATTACTCCAGCTTTACTAGCATTATAATCAATGCCTTCAATATAGCCAGTATCAATGCCATCAGTACTAGCAATATTAATAATAGCACCCTTTTTTAATATTTCTAAAGAATACTTTGTAACTAAAAATGTTCCAATTACATTAGTATTTAAAACACTCTGAAATTCTAAAGATGTCTTTTCTTCCAAACTATTATCTAAGGCAATACCAGCATTATTTACTAATACATCAATTGTAGAAAATTCACTTTTTATTTTAGCAATCATGTTTTTTACTTCCGCTTCATTAGCAATATTGCATTTTACTAACAAAGTTTTTACATGATATAAGTGTTCTAATTCTTCTTTAAGACATTCTGCTTCTTTTAAAGAATTATTATAATTTATAACAACATTATAGTTATTTTGGGCAAATAACTTAGCTATTTCTCTTCCTAAGCCTCTGGATGCTCCAGTTACTAAAACAGTTTTTGCCATACAAATCACCAGTAGTATTGTATCAAATTTCCTGGTTAAAAAAAAGAAGAACTTTTAGTTATCTTCTTCGGTAATAATTATTCCATTTTCATCAAAACGATAATGCGGTATTTTAAATTCTTCGTTATTAGTAGTTTTTTCTTCAGGTTCAACTTCTAATTTCGAAGGCGTAGATTCTTCTTTTGATTCATCAAAAACACTTACATTATTACTTGTTTTTTCTTTATTTTCTTTATCATCTTCAACTATTTTTAATAAATCGTCATCAAAAACTATATTACTAGGAATTGGTTCTAACATTTCTTCTTCAGTCAATTCTTCAAGACTTTCAGTTACTACATCTTCCCCGATTAATTTTTTATTTAAATCAGTATATGATGAATCCTTATATCCCATAAAATCACAAGTTATAATATCTTCATGATTAAAGAAGATCATATTATTTTTTTCTAATAAACCTTTTGGATATGTACATCCCATGTAATCATAAACTTCAATAGCCTCAGTGTATTCTAAACCAAAATAACCAACAATCATTATCTTTTGACTACTTTTTTTAGTTGTTATAATAGATCCAATTGGTAAATATTTTTCATTCATATGCATCCCTCTTCTTATTCTTAATTTCTAAATTAATTTTAATATATAAGGAGATAATTGTCAATTCTTAACTTGTGAAATTTAGGCGAAAAGGGTCGGACTCTGTGCCGCTTCCGCCACTTATTCCTACACTAGATTCTAGATAGAAGGAAGGACGAACAACGTTCGCATCATTAAAACTACCTTGATAAATATAAACAGCACCGCCGTAATCAGATTTTACCGTGAAAGCAAAACCCATATAAATCGAACTATTTGCACTACGGGAAATTGTCCATTCATAATCACCCAAATATAACCAATTATCTGTTCCATAATTATATTCTCCTAATGATGAAAACATACCCGTCCTGCGGCCAAGTTGAATCATTTGATACCATATATTCGCCACTACCAGATGCCGTTTTATACATCATTGTTAAAGAATTGGAATTAATTATTTGTTCTTGCTTATCATTTTTTAAAACTTTTTTATCAGTATCATAAAATGTAAAGATTAATGTAGTTATTAGAATTAATATTGTAATACCACTAAATAAAATTAATTTTTTGGGCATATTTTTTCACCTCTGAGACAACATATTTATTGTTAATAATATTATACAACACAAGTGTTCATAAACACTTATATTGTAGCGAGTGATATATATAAAACGGTGAAAAATGTATTATACAGAAAGATTACAATGGATTAGAGACTGCAAGAATATAACCCAAAAAGAACTAGCAGGGCATTTAGGAATAAAGCAACAACAATATGCTAGATATGAAAAAGGAATAAATATTATGCCAATTACTTACCTACCTAAAATATGCGAATACTTGGATGTTTCCGCTGACTATATTTTGGGCCTTACTGATGATATGATACGTATAAGAAAAATAAGACTAAAGAGCTTTAATTTCTCTTTTAGTCTTATTTATTTTGTTTTCAATGTTTACTCTTT
>CALVVI010000084.1 GCA_944363815.1 uncultured Bacilli bacterium
CACACAAATTGTTTTAGCTATTCCTTTATCTACTGGAATAAAACCATCCGGACTATCACATATTTCCCATGAACTTACATCAATATACCTCGTATTATCCATTATTCGTTTACCTTAACCATAGCAACACGAATAACTTTATCTTTATATGTATATCCTTTTTGTAATACTTCTAGTACTACATTAGCAGGTAGATTTTCATCTTTTTCTGTTAAAACTGCTTCCATTTTATTAGGATCAAATTCTAAACCTTGACAATCAATAACTTTTACTTCCATACTATCAAGAATATTAAGTAAATTAGTATAAATCATTTTAAAGCCACTTAAGAATTTAGAAAGCTCATCAGTTAAATCGCGATCATCAAGACTAATTGCTCGTTCAAAATTGTCGACGATTGCTAGTAGTTTAACAATTAATTCTTCCCCTTCATATTTATATATATTACTTATTTCACCTTCATATCTCCGGCGCATATTTTGCATTTCTGCACTAATACGTAGTACCTTTTCATTAAGGGAAGCATTCTCTTCTTTTAATTTTATTTCTGCTTCAGTTTCTTTATTGTTTTTTTTCTTTTCACGAGTTTTCTTTTCTTTTATATTTTCCTTCTCTTTTTTTATTTCCTCAGTCTTTTCCATCTTTTTCCTTTCTACTATCTAGTTTTTCGTCAACATATTCTAATAAGCTAACAATTCTAGAATAGTCCATTCTTTTTGGCCCAATCACAGCTATTGTGCCATCTTCACCATTAATATGATATTTCTTTCTAATGATGGTTACATTAGGGTCAAATTCTGATTCATCACCAATATAAATTTTAATTTCATTTTCATCATCGTCATCGCGACTAACCTTTTCAATAAAATCAATATCTTCTAACTTATTGGCTAATCTTTTGAGCTCTGCAACATCATTATATTCCGGCTGTTCAAATATTTTCGTACGTCCATTAATGTGTATATTACTATTGTTCTGAACAAAATCACTAAAGGCATCATAGAAAATATTATATACTGTTTCATACTGACGAATTTGTTTTTTAATAATTGGCTTAATCTCACTTTCTAATCTAATACTTACTTCATTAATTGGGGTTCCAACTAGCATCTTATTGATTAATTCACTAGTTTTTATAACCTCATTAATATTTATGGTGTTAGGAAGATTAAAGGTTTTATTTTCAACGTTTCCTTTGTCAGTACAAACAACTGCAACAACTTGTGAATCATTTAATGCAATGATATTTACTTGCAAAAGAGCATTATCAGCACTGTTTTTTCCTAAAACAACACTAGTATAATTAGTTATATCGCTAATTATTTCCATACATTTAGTAATTGCATCGCTAAGTTCGAGTTCATTATCAGCAAATATTTGCTGGATTTTTAACATATCACTACCAGTTATTTTTTCCGGTTCCATCAAATATTTAACATAATAACGATAACCTTTTTCGCTTGGCACTCTACCCGAAGATATATGATTTTTTTCAATATACCCTAAATCTTCTAGAATGACCATTTCATTTCTTATTGTTGCACTTGAGCAGTCAAACTTGGAGCACAAAGCTTTTGACCCAACTGGTTTGGCAGTTTTAATGTAAGTTTCAACAATCTCTTTTAATAGATTATTTCTTCTCTCATCCATAATCTTACCTCTTTAGCACTTGTTATCCAACAGTGCTAAATACATTATAATATTATGCTTAGCACTTGTCAATATATAACTGCTAATTTTTTGAAAAATTGACAAATTTACCAAAAAATGCTAAAATTTATTTGATTTAAGGTGAAGATATGAGTACAAATTTTAATGAAGAAAATACAAACATAACTAAAACTAATAATGATGTTAAAGCATATATCGATGCTGATATGATAAATTATTTGTTAGAATTTATCGAAAAAGCTAAAAAAAATGAAGTAAAAACAGTATCTTTTAAAGATAGGGTAATAGCTTTATGGCGAGAATGCTTAGCAAAAAATTATAAAGATAAAAATAATATAATTGGCGAAGCTTTAAATGTTGATTTTCCATTTGACCCCGAAAAATTAATTCAACATAAAGAAGAAATATATGAAATGATTTCATCAATTAATAACGCTACCAACTATGAAGGCATGAAATATTTAAACAATGGCGAAAAATGGAGTGAAATTAGACAACCAGTTAGTATGTTAATGGCTTTAGGTAATGCTTTAAAATTAGTTGATTTTAAAAACAATCGTTTAACTTGGGATAAAGAAGAAGCTAAAAACCCAGAAGTTTCTTTCAATTTAAAATAAGCCACATTTTGTGACTTATTTTTTATACTTAAATTTTCCGGCCTCCGGGCGGTTAGAATCCGCCAGCGGAGGCTTAAGGGTTCTCACACTGCAAGGCGATATGGATCACTTGAAGTCCCGCTTCCTCCTTGTAATGCTACATTAGATTCAAGATAAAAGACAGGTCTAGCGGCATACCCGACGCGCGCGAAGTTGTCGCTGACGTGGCCGGAGTTACCCGCATAAAACACGCTAGAACTGCTCGACGAAACCGGAATAATTGTCCATTCAACTAACCCCATATACAGCCAATTGTTTGCTGTTATTGTGGAATTATTATATGAACGTAAATCTGTTATCCACGCATCTGGACTTGCAGCATATCCATAATCACTTGGATACATTAATCCTACTTCATCAGTATATGTTGTTGGATTACTTCCATATCCTACATTATTTCTTTCGCCATCATAAAATGCTTTTGCTGTATTAAATGATGATGTCATTCCTCCAAGGCGCCAAGTTGTTTCTGCTATTAGGTTTTGCCAAGTTGAACCTAAATAATTCCAATAATTCGTATTTAAATTTATTGTATTAAATTCACTTGTTGTCCAGTTATTTGATCCAAACCCACTTACACTTGTATCATAATTCCATCTATATCCTGCTATTGTACTTGTATCCATACTTCCTTTATAAAATGACTTAATAAGTGAATAAGTACCATTATAATCTCTTCCATCTGTTCCTAGCATATCACTTGTTGTATAATCTGATTTAATCAACTTCACTTGATATGTTCCATTATTATCACCATCAAATAAGCCAATTATACGATATAAATTATCATTTGCACATGTTCCATCAGCCTCAGCTCCAGATCCAAAACAAACATAATTATTTACTACATCATTTGAACCACTATAACGATAACTATTATCTCCTGCTTCTTGATCGGCATTAATATATTCTCCTATTCCATCATGGTAATATATTCCTGAAGATCCTTCAACTCCTGCATATACTTCATTTATTATATAATCTGATAAATAATTTGTTGTAATTTCTTCCTCTTGAATTATCAAATTTGCATTAAAAGTTTTACCTGTATTCGCATTTTGATCACTATCTAAATTGACAAATATTACTTCTACTGTCCAATCTTGAGTAGTTGTTCCAGTTGATGTTATTTCATAATTATCTGCAATAGCTATTAATCTATCATATGATGTTATATCAAA
>CALVVI010000085.1 GCA_944363815.1 uncultured Bacilli bacterium
CTACTTCCCCATATTCTAGTACTTTATATGGGATTGCTCATCCCATTTAATCTATTCCGATAAATTTTGACTCCGTCACAGATATTTTACAATCTGTTTAAAGCATATCTTTAAATAAGCCATAGATGTAGTTTTCAATATCAAATGGTATTAAATCAGTCATTTTTTCACCAAGGCCTACAAATTTTACAGGAATATTTACAGCTTCTTTAATGGCTAGAACTATTCCACCCTTAGCAGTCCCATCAAGTTTAGTTAAAACTATACCGGTGATATTAGTTATTTCTTTGAAGGATGCCGCTTGCATAATACCATTTTGACCAGTGGTAGCATCAATTACAAGTAAAGTCTCGTGCGGAGCATTAGGAATCTTAGTTCCAATTACTTTATTTATTTTTTCAAGTTCCTTCATTAGATTTACTTTATTGTGAAGGCGACCAGCGGTATCTATTAAAACAATATCGGCATTTTCTTCTATTGCCTTATCAAGACCATCAAATATTACTCCAGCAGGGTCAGTGTTTTCGCGTCCATAAAATAAAGAATTAGTGCGATCTGCCCAAATTTTTAATTGTTCAACAGCCCCAGCTCGGAAAGTATCCCCGGCAATCATCATTACACGTTTTCCTTCATTTTTATACTTGTGAGCAAGTTTGGCGATAGTTGTAGTTTTACCTACGCCATTTACTCCCACCATTAAAATAACAGTTGGCCCATCGGAAGCCATATTAATCTTATCCGTAATCGATTCATTATTAACATAAATGATAAATAATTCATCAACGATAACTTCATTTAAGTATTTTGTGTCAGTTATATTTTCCCCTTTTACCCGTTTACGTAAACGATCGATAAAGTCCATTACTGTTTTAACGCCAATATCAGCCATAATTAAAACATTTTCTAGTTCTTCGAAGTATTCTTCGTTTACTTTAGTATATTTAATCCCTAACATATTAAGTTTAGAAACAAATTCAGTCCTAGTTTTTTCTAATCCTTCATCATATTTCTTTACTTCTTCATTTGTCTTTTCTTCCTCACTCTTATTACTAAAAATATTTTTTAATTTATTAAATAAGCCCATAATTAACCTCCGATTACCAATATAATATCATATTTAAAGAACGAATTATAGACAAAAGTTCTTTTTTTTGTTATAATTTTATTAGTTCGAAACTTTGTCACAAAAATAATTATAAGAAAGAAGGAATTTTTTTAATGGAAAAGAATAATATACCCACTAGAGTTATAGCTTTAGGTGGTTTAGGTGAAGTTGGAAAGAATATGTATATTGTTGAGCATAACGATGAAATATTAGTAATTGATGCTGGAGTTATGTTTCCAGAAGACAATTTACTAGGGGTCGATTATGTTATTCAAGATATTACATATTTAAAGAAAAATGCAGATAAAATTAAAGGTTTATTTATAACCCATGGCCATGAAGATCATATCGGCGGAATACCTTTTTTACTACAAGCCGTAAAAATACCAGTGATTTATACACCAAAGATTGCCAAAGATCTGATTGAAAAGAAATTAGTGGAAAGAAATATTAAGTATGATAATTATGAAATAATTACACCAGACTTTAATGTTAAGACAAAGTATTTTGATGTATCATTTATCAATACTACCCACTCTATTCCTGATTCGTTTGCTCTTATTATTAAGACTCCAAATGGAACAATATTTGAAACTGGGGACTTTAAATTTGATTTAACTCCAGTTGGACCAATGGCGGATATTCACAAAATGGCTAAAGCAGGATATGATGGTGTTACTCTGCTTTTGAGTGATTCTACTAATGCTTTATCTAGTGGATACTCTAAAAGTGAAAGTGCTGTCGATGGTACCCTTAATGATATGATAAGCCGCCATCATGGCAGAGTTATTATTGCAACATTTGCATCAAATATATATCGAATTAAACATATTGTCGAATCATGTAAAAAATACAATAGAAAAATTATTGTATTTGGTAGAAGTATGGAAAATAGTATTGAGCTAGCTTTAAACAATGGCTTAATAACTGATAAATCAATGTTTATTGAAGCAAGTGATGCTAAGAGTTTAAAGCGTAACGAAATATGTATTTTATGTACTGGATCCCAAGGTGAACCTCTTGCGGCATTATCTAGAATTGCTAATGGGCAACATAAGCAAATATCATTGTTAGGAGATGATTTAGTAATATTTTCTTCTAGCCCTATTCCCGGAAACGCTGAAAGTATCAATAGAATTATCAATAAGCTTTATTTAAAGGGAGTTCGTGTATTTACTAACTCTGATTTTAGCGATGTTCATACTTCGGGGCATGCTAAAGAAGAAGAATTAAAATGGATGCTAAGGATTATTAAGCCAAAATACTTTATGCCGATGCACGGAGAATATCGAATGCTAAAAAGGCATACAGAAATTGGCGCATTGTGTGGAGTCAAACCAGAAAATACTTTCATTTGCAGTAATGGCGATGTTATAGAATTATTAAACGGAGAAGTTAGAAAAAATGGAACTGTTCAAGCTGGTGATGTGTATGTAGATGGCTTGCGCGTCGGAGATATAGGAAGTATTGTTATAAAGGATCGTAAATTAATGAGTCAGGATGGTATTTTAATAACAATTTTAAATATTAATACATTAACTAGAAAGTTGTTATTAAAGCCTAATGTTACCGCTAGAGGATTTGTTCTAGTTAACGAAAATCAAGAATTGATGCAAAAAATAGAACGTAAAATTTCAGAAATAGTTAATAATTTCTTAAGCAAAAGCCCCTACACCTATACAGATTTAAAAAATCAAATTATTTTAGAATTACTACCATTTATTAATAATCTTACTGGTAGAAAGCCAATAATTTTACCAGTTATTATGGAAGTAAATCAAGCTTAAAACTGTTTTTCACAACAGTTTTTTTATAATTTTATAAAAATTTTAACAAAAAATTCAAATAGCAAACTATTTGAATTTTCAAGCTACAACATCATAATTTGTTTTTTACTTAATCCAGTTATTTTGGTAATAATATTAAATGGGATGCCATTTTCTTTCATCTTCTTGGCATTTTCTTTCTTTTCTTCAGCACGGCCTTTGGCTCTTCCAGCAGCTATACCCTCTTCAAGAGCAGTTTCTCTAATACCTTGCTTAATCATTTCATTTTCTAACTCGATATCATAATCCAATATTATTTTACCATTTTCTAAATCATCTCTTATTTTCTCTGCTGCCATTAGTATATCATCTCCTTTTATAAATTTAGCTACTTCTCTTTTAGTTTCTCTAGTCATTAGTAAATATAATAATTTCTTCTCATGTTTACTAATTGTAACTTTATTATACCAATCTATTTTTAATCTTTCAAGATTAAACTCTTTAACTTCGATATA
>CALVVI010000086.1 GCA_944363815.1 uncultured Bacilli bacterium
GTTTGACAGCCAAAAACCTTGCTTGTGCAAGGCAAACTTCGGCTCTAAAGTGTTGCTGTGTTGACACAAAGCAATCCCGGTTTTGTCAATTTAGGGTTGAAACTCGGCAAAGAAAAGCTAATGGGATATATAAGTGATTTTGGCTTTGGAAAGAAAACGGGTATTGATTTAAATGGGGAAGGTTCCGGAATACTATTTGATGTTGATGATATGGGAAATGTTGAATTAGCAACAACAGCATTTGGACAGGGAATAAGTGTTACTCCAATTCAACAAGTGCGAGCGGTTAGCGCGGTTGTTAATGGAGGAAATTTATATATGCCTTATATAGTTAAAAATTTTTTGGAGTCAGAAACTGATACAATTGTTAAAAATATAGAACCCACCATTACTAATAATGTTATAAGTAGTGATACTTCTGAAATTGTACGATATGCTTTAGAAAGTGTGGTTGCTAAAGGAAGTGGCCACAATGCTTATATTGAGAATTATCGTATTGGTGGGAAAACTGGAACAGCACAGACGGTAGAAAATGGAGTGTACTCTGACTCTAAATATATTCTTTCTTTTATTGGTTTTATGCCTGCGGATGATCCTGAAGTCGTAGTTTATGTGGCAGTTCAAAATGCTAAGAATGTTGTGCAATATGGAGGAACAGTTGCAGCTCCGATTGCACGTAATATTTTCTTGAGTGCAATTGATGTTTTGGATATTTCTACTGATACAGAAGGTATTCCTAAAGAATATACTTGGTTAGATATAAAATATGTGGTGGTTCCGGACGTTGTTGGAAAAACTTTAGAGGATGCTAGGAAAGACTTAAAGGGATTTAATATTGAATATAGTGGAACAGGAGAGGAAGTGGTTTATCAATCTCCTAGTGGAGGAATGTATGCCAAAGATGGCGGAACAGTTGTTCTTATGCTTAATTGATGTCAAGTATTGTCAATATTTTTGATAAAATTAATATGTGAAACAAAAATATAGTATAATATTTAGGAAGAGGGTGAACTTATGTTAATCTTAGCTAAAGCTGCAATGGCTTTAATGTTAGGTTTTGTGTTATCACTTATAACAGGGTTATTTGTTATTCCTTTGTTTAAAAAATTACACTTTGGTCAGTCGGTAAGTAAACTTATTTCGAAGAGACATTTGAAAAAAGAAGGAACTCCAACAATGGGAGGAATTATATTTATTATTCCAGTAATTGTTTCTTTAATTCTTCTGTATTTAAAAGGGAGTATTGAAATAAGTTATAATTTGATAATTGTTGTGTTTGTCTTTTTAGCTTATGCAGTTTTAGGTTTTATAGATGATTTTTTGAAAATAAAATTTCATAATAACAATGGTTTAAGTTTAGTAACAAAGTTTTTAATTCAAATGGTAATTGCTTTAATTTTCTTTTACTTATTTATGAAAGGTGGCGGCGAGCCAACCCTAAGTTTATCATTTTTAAATATTTATATTCCTCTTGGTTGGATGTTTGGTTTATTTATTTTGTTTTTACTGGTTGGAACTACCAATGCCGTAAATATAACTGATGGACTTGATGGTTTAGCAGCTGGTCTTTCAGCCATAGCATTCTTCGCTTATGGTATTATTACTTGGAATGCCGGTTGGCTTGAAGGCTATCAGGAAGTAGCAATATTTTGCTTTTTATTAACTGGTTCATTAATAGGTTTTATGGTATTTAATACTCATCCAGCCCGTATATTCATGGGAGATTTAGGTTCTCTAGCACTAGGGGGAGCTCTTGCCAGTGTGGCTGTTGTTTCAAGACATGAGTTATCTTTAGTCTTGATTGGAGGGGTATTTGTCATTGAAACATTAAGCAGTTTAATTCAAATAATATCAATTAGGCAGTTTAATAAGAAAATATTTTTAAAAGCTCCATTGCATCATCATTTTGAAGAATTAGGTTGGGCTGAACAAGATATTATCAAAATGTTTTGGGTAGTTGGTTTTATTCTAGCGATGGCCGCAATAACATATGGTGTTTGGTTATAAAATACGTTTCATACGTATTTTTTTTGCTTCTTTTTAATAATAATTAATAGGGGATTTACATGAAAAAAAGGTATGATAAATTATTGCTTATTGCTGTTATAATAATTGCAATATTTGGAATAGTTATGATATATTCAGCTAGTTCTATTTGGGCTGAATATAAATATGATGATCCATTTAAATATGTTAAAGCACAAAGCGCTTTCTTTATAATTGGTTTATTTTTAATATTTGTTATTTCTAAAATAAATATCGATATATTACATAAAAGAGCTAATTTAATTTTACTTATTTGTTTTATTCTTTTAACTCTTGTATTAATACCAGGAATAGGTAGTATTCGTAATGGTAGTAGAAGTTGGTTTGGCATTGGAGGACTGGGAATTCAACCTAGTGAATTTGCTAAACTGGGACTCATTATATATGTTGCTAAATATCTTGCGAGTAATCAGCGAATAATTAAGGACATCAAAAAAGGTGTTTTGCCAATCCTTCTTGTTATTGGAGTTTTTTTTGTTCTTATTATGCTAGAACCCGATTTTGGAACCGCTATGGTTATTGTATTAACATTAGTTGTTATGATTTTTATTTCTGGTGTAAAAATATCTTTCTTTGTTAAAATTGGTTTTGTGGGACTTCTTGGGATAGTAGGACTTATCATTGTTGCCCCATATCGAATGGAGAGAATTGTATCATTCTTAAATCCTTGGGTAGATCCTTTAGGATCGGGTTATCAAATTATTCAGTCGCTTTATGCTATTGGCCCAGGAGGATTTCTCGGTCAAGGTTTTTTAGAAAGTCGCCAGAAACAATTTTATTTACCAGAGCCTCAAACAGATTTTATTTTTTCTATTATTTCTGAAGAATTTGGTTTTTTAGGAATTTTAATTGTTTCTAGTTTTCTATTCTTTATTTTTTATCGTATTATTCGTATTGCTTTAAGACAAAGTGATTTATTTAAAAAATATTTAGCTTTTGGATTAGGTTTTGGTATTATTATTCAATCATTACTCAATATCGCCGTAGTTATTGGCCTTATTCCTGTAACGGGGTATGCAAGAAAATGGGAGAAAATAGTATAAATCGTGGAAATCCTTATAAATAAAAGGAAAAACACGGTTTTGTTTAAATGAAAAGACACAAAAAAATATCAAAATTAAAGAAAAATCTTATTTTATGAGATTTTTTACAAAAATATAACAACGATGCATTGTTGGTAAACACAGGAAAGTTTATGAGAGTTGGACTTTGAGATAAATTTTTGTTAAATCAAACTGATATAACAGGCTATTGTATAATATGAGAATATATTTGATTGTTAAATTATCAAAATTTACTTAAAGATAT
>CALVVI010000087.1 GCA_944363815.1 uncultured Bacilli bacterium
GAAAAAATAGTGACTGATTATATTTATTAGTAATAGCCACTATTTTTTATTTTGCCCCGGAAAATTTTTTACACCCTCGAAAAAATATAATATCTTATGGTTAAAAAGCAATTTAAGTCATATCAAAATAAAATATATTAATTTGTCTAATAGACAGTATAACTTATATATTAATTTGCTTAGAAATCTTATTTATGGTATTATTTATTTAAATGAATATTAAAATAATGAAAGGAGTAAGCATGAAAAAAGTCATAATAGTAATTGTTGTTATTTTGCTTTCCTTATTTTTATATTCGCGATTCATTAATACTAACGGTTTTAAAATTGTAGAAAATACCATAAGTATCACAAATATTCCTGATGCCTTTCAAGACTTTAAAATTGTTCAATTTTCTGATTTGTTGATAAATTCAACTAAAAACGTCAACGATTTAGAAAACATAGTCAATCAAATCAATGAGATGAAGCCCGATATTATAGTGTTTACTGGTGACTTAATTTATCGGGACTATAACATTAGCGAAGAAGAAATTGAAAATATTAAAGTTAATTTAAAGAAACTAGATTGCACTTTATATAAATATGCTATTATTGGAGATAATGATGCCGAGAATGTAGATTTATATAAAGAAATAATTAATGATAGTGGTTTTATTTTATTAGACAATCAATCATCATATATTTTCTATAAAGATGTGACTCCTATAAAAATTACTGGCATTACTGATATAAACAATGTTGATAACGCTTTATATATCGCAGATGAATTGGAAACTTTTTATAATATAGCGTTGACTCATGAACCTGATAATATCGATACCCTTGCTAATAAAGATATAGATTTAGTATTAGCGGGGCATTCTTTACTAGGACAAATAAGAGTTCCGTTTTGGGGTGGAATATTAAAAAAAGATGGTGCTAATAAATATTTAGATGATAATTATACAACAAATAACACACAATTATTTGTTTCTGGGGGATTAGGAACTGATAACAATATTCCATTTCGATTATTTAATAAACCCCAAATTAATTTATATAGATTTAAAAAATAAAGAGCTCTAATGAACTCTTTATAAATATTCAACTAATTTAAAGTTATTATTAAGTCTTTCAATTAATTCATCGGTTTCGTATTTAGAAAACATTTCAGAAAAATTACTAGCATCCATTAAAAACATATCAGGATAATTAATAAATATTTCTTTGTAAACACTGGTTCCTAAATCTTTTATATACTTTAAATTTGTTTCTACTAACTCCAGATTTTTTAATATGACGTCTTTAATTTTTTTTGGCGTATTATTTTCAAATTCGTTTATGTCTTCTTTTTCAAATCCATACTTTTCTAAAAAATTCATACTGCTCTTCCCCTTTTCACTTCTTCAGATTGCATCAATATTTCATCAATAGTGCTTGCCAAAAGATTTTCATCACCGCCGATTATTTTAAAAGCTTCCATAAGCATTTCTTTTTGGCCTAATTCTTTATCTTTAATAGCATCTAATCTAGCAAATATCTCATCTTTTTTATCTTCCATAGCAAATGTTTCTAATAAATGTAAGGCATTTTCTTTAATTTCTGCCATGTCTATATCAGAATTTGATTCTATTTTGTTACTGGGAAATTCCTTTTCAGCTCCCTCTGTTTTAGACATTATATAATCGAAAGCTCTATTACTAAAAACAAATGAAGCATATACGCCTTTTTCATTTTTGTAAGTTACTCCAACAGCATCGGCTTTAGCCATTCTTTTTATAACCATTTCTATTGGTTGGGTTAAATGGCGAGGGTTTTGTTGATAAGCAGCAATAAATCCCATTTCTTCAGCAAGTCGCAATTCTCTTTCTAGTTCTTGCGGTTCAATTGTAAGAGCAATTGTTTGAGATGGTCTTTTAATTTCAACATTATGTTTTTCTAAAACATCTAATGATTCTGGATTTGCCAATGCTAATGAAACAGCAAATTTGCTAATTTGTTCTTTATCTTGTTCCTTATATTTTTTTTCCAATCTACTTTTCAAATCAATTATTTTTTGTTCCATATTCTCACCCTTCCTAATATGCCATTAAAGGTACTTTCTTAGGGTCTAAACCGCTAATTTGTAAAACATTGATTGTGTTATTTAAACCTTTTAAATCATATTTAACCAAAACTGTTGGCATAAGACTTATATCTCGAGCTTCCTTTCCCAAAGTTAATAACTTTTCGACTTTTTGAGATAATTCTTTATCATATAAAATTTCAATGTTTTCTTTTAATATGTGAAGATCAATATTTTTACTTTTTAATTCATTAATATTATCTTGCATTGTTTTGGCATCGTAATTTGTTAATAACTTTTCAAGCGCTTTTGAACTATAATCTTCAGGATTAAGGCCGTTATCCTGCATTGCCTTAAATAATTTTTCTTTTTCACTTTGTTTATCTTCAGCCTTTGTTGGTTCTATTTCAAAAATAGAATTTGTTGTCTCTTTTTTAGGTTCGTTATCTGGAATAACAGTATTTTCAATTACTTTGTCAAAAATATTTTCTAAAACAGAATCTTGACTAGCACTTTCCTTTACTGGTTCTAGATTATTTTCTGGAGAAATAGTTACTTCTTTGTTTGACTTATTTGTAACTGATTCTTTTTTAGCTTCAGCTAAAACTTCAGTTATAGTCTTCCCAGATGTTTTATCACCACTTTTAAATGAAGCATCATATTCATATAGTGCATCTTCTGGAAACATTAATATTTTTGCAGCTTCTCTTTGTTCATTTTCACTAAAATCAAATTTTTCTAAAAGCGAGGTTATTTCATCACGAGTTATGTTAATGTTTCCAGCAAGCGCTAATTCAAAGTATTCATTTAGTTTTGCTTGATTACTTAAAGCTTCATCTTTTCTAATGCCTAGTTCTTCTACTTTAGTAATAGCATTGTTCATTTCCGCTTCGACATTTTCCAATTTTTCTGAAGCTTTTTTATTTTCAGCTACTACTTTTGCAATAGTATCTGGTAGCATTTTATTTACTTTAGCATTTATTACATCAGGGTCAAAATCGATATGCAAGCGATCTAAAACAGTTGCAAAATCATTTTTATTAATGCTACTTAATACAGCAGTTAACTTTGCTCCTTCATCTGCTAGAGTTTTTTCTTCAGCAGTTAGCTTTTCAATATCTTTTAAAAGAACTTCTTTTTCATTTTTAGTCCTTTCTTGAGTTTCAATAGCATCTTGCCTTTCTTTTGTCATTTTAGTTAAAATTACGCTATCTTCTCCACGAAGATTGTACAATTTATCAAGTAATGTTCTTACTTCTGTAGATAATACTTTCATTTAAAATCACGCCCTTTATTCTA
>CALVVI010000088.1 GCA_944363815.1 uncultured Bacilli bacterium
TTTAAATAAACTTGATTGGTTAAAAGGCAATCATTTAAAGCCCGATGTTCATTTCTAGTTTCCAAATTAAAATAGGAAATTAAATCATCTAGTCGATGTCTTGGCAAAAATGAAAGTAACATTCTAGAAAGCCTTAATGTATCAACAAAGTCATTGGTTAGATAAAGTCCCAATTTATCTTTTAAGTTATCATAAATAAAATTAATATCAAAATTAACATTATGTCCAACAATAACATCATCACCTAAAAAGGCCAAAAACTCCCTTAAAACAATATCGATATCTTCGCCATATTTACGCATCATTTCATCAGTTATACCTGTTAAATGAGTAGTAAAAGACCCAATTTCACTTACTTTAATTAGTTTAGAAAACTCACCCACTATTTCTTTGTTTCTAATTTTTAAAGCACTTATTTCTAATATTTCGCCATCGCGTGAATCTAGAGAAGTGGTTTCAATATCTAAAACGGTATAATTATCTAAGTTTTCAATTAAACTTTTTCCTTTATGACTTCTTATATACATATTAAACTCCTCACTTTTCTTCTGCTAAAATTTTAGCAAGTTTATTGGGTATAGTTCTAGGTCCCCGGATTGCTGTTAAGCCATATTCTTTTAATTTAGTAAAAGGATAAGCCGATTGTGGGTACTCTTTTTTTAGTTTTAATTTCATTAGCATTTTATCACCATCTGGAATATTTGCTTCAATTACTATACATTTATATAAAAGGGCCGAATATGGTTCAGCAACGTAAATATATACTGCATCATCTTTAGAAACACTCATATTTTGGTGCCAAAACATTATATCACTTTTAGCAAAACCACTTATTAAATCATAATATTTAGGATTAGCAGGAATTACCCAAGTATTAGAGGCTGGAAATGAATCGTAACTAGCACTAATAATATTTAATATTTCTTCATCACTTAGGGTATCATCTAAAATAATTGTTATCCAACTTTTCTTATTCATGTGATATGCCGGATAAATACCTTTCTTTTTCAAATAAATTTCAGTATTATCATCACTTTTAACATTAATTACTTCTACTTCACCACTAGACTTTGAAACAACTTTACTTTTATCAATATTCATAATTATAGCAAACCATTTATCACTTGGAGTATTCCGAAACACACCATATCCGGGATTCTTTTCCCACAAAAATTCTGGTTCACAATTAAAGTTTTTTACTATCATATTGGCAATACGATTAGATTGGCTTCCAATAAAATATTTAGAAACAAAACAATTATTACGAATATTTTTTAAAACTGCAATATATTTTTCACGAACGGTATTGGAAAAAGTCCCAAAATCTTCGATGCGAAAGTTAGTATATTCATCATTTGTGGATAAGTCGTATATTTTCCCGTGGATAGATCCTTCATTAACTTCGATATCAACACGAAACTTATCGTTCATTATTTTAGTAGAATATTTATAAATGTTATCCTTTTTGACAAAACCAAAAGATAATAATTTATCAGGAACTAAAGTACTGCGCTTAAATAAATCTTGTTCAATATTCATTGTTTACTCTCATCTAATGCTTTTTTAGCATAGGAACAATCAGCAATAACTTTTACTTTTTCTTTTCTAGCATTTTCGATAACACTTTCGACCAGTCTTCTCGCAATTCCTTGCCCTTGATACTTAGAATTAACAACGGTGTGTATTATATTCCAAGCATCACCTTGAATAGTAAAATCACATTCTCCAATGATAATGCCATTATCTGTTGCTATTGTTCTATTTTTTTCTTGTTCAAATATGACTTCAATCATTTTATATAGTTTTCTCCCTACTTTCTTAACCAAATATAAACGCCTTCTTGTTCCTCGGGATTATGTTTCATACCACACTTCACATAAAACGGAATATTACCACTAGTTGGAGCTGCTTCAATACACATTAGGTCTCCCACTTGCATATTTTCTTGAGCAAGTTTTAGAAGTTCCGTAACAACAATTTTGCCATAACCTTTATTTTGATAATCAGGACTTACAATAATATCTGTAAGCAAACCTTTGAAAACTTTATCTCCAACCATTCTTCCCATAGCAACTAAGGTATCATTTTCATAAACTCCAACAACATACATTGAATTATCTAAAGCAATAGCGAGTTCAGTAGTACTAACATTCTTCCAACCAACAGAATCACGCAATGAATAAAAATCATCAGCACTTATTTTATAACTAATTTTCATAACTCATCCCAATTAATTATATCATATAAAAAGATGAATTAAAATTAATCTATCCTACAAGTTCCACCATTTTCAGAAAAGTAATTTTCAATGTTCTCAACACTATGATCAATATTTGCCCAATCAGTAATATCACGCAAATAAATTTCCATTTCATCACTACATTCAGGACAATTAAAATAAGTATCATCACCAATAGTTATAGTGTAATCTTGATCTTTAATAGAACAGTTTAGTGTTGCACTAGTAGCACTATTATTAACTGAATCAGTTGATTCTTTACGAAAAGCCATAAAAGCAATTAAAGCAACAAACATTAAAATAACATAAAGTATTATAAGAATGCCAAAAACTTTAAGAATTTTAATAATGATACCTGCTAATTTTTCGGTATTAGACACTTTTTCGACAATGACACCTTTAATATCATTATCTAGCATTTCATCAATACTTACGTTAAGTATTTTCGATAAGCCTTTTAGTTGTTCGGGATTGGGCTGGGTACTACCTAATTCCCAATTAGATATAGTTTGTCTTGTAACATCTAATTTTTCGGCCAATTCTTCTTGCGAATAACCTTTTTTCTTTCTTAATTTTAAAATTTTGTTTCCTAAATCCATAATTTTCTCACCTCGGCATCAATTATATATTATAGCAATTTTTCTATCTACCAAAAAGCTTTGGAAATTACGCAAAGTTTTTTAACATATATCAAGTTTTCTTATATTTTTTGATAAATAACAAATAAATTAGAATTAATATAAATACTATATCATAAATGCGAGGACCTCCGAAAATAATTATGTTTGTTATAAGGTACACTAGTATTATACCTATCTTTATTATTAAAGATACTATCCATTTTTCTTTAGTAAGTGTTACTAAGTAAGCAAGCATCGGAGAAAGGCACGCAAATACACTCCACCCTTTAATAAATGTCCAACCATAAATAGAGTT
>CALVVI010000089.1 GCA_944363815.1 uncultured Bacilli bacterium
AAATCTCTAACTAACATTCCGCTTGCTGAAATAAAGCGAGTCTTGGAATATAAATGTAAATGGCAAAATAAGAAATTGTTTACAATAAATAGATTTTATCCAAGTAGTCAAACTTGTTCAGTATGTGGGTATCAAAATACAGAAGTAAAGGATTTAAGTATAAGAAGATGGGAATGCCCAAAGTGTGGTTCGTTACATGATCGTGATATTAATGCTAGTGTAAATATAATGTTTGAAGGTTTAAAAATGTATGTAAATAGTTTATAATATAAAAAGAAGAACAAAAATAGTAGGGTGGCGACCATCCGAAATTGGTCTATGGAGAGTCCAAAGGACTCTGTGAAGTAGAAATGCCTTGTAGTGATGCAAGGTCAGTCAAACTTGTTTGACTTTTTGTTCGGTATATAATTAAAAAGTAAATTAGGTGATTAAAATATGAAAGTAATTAAAACTCTTTTACCATATCTACTTATTATTGTAGTAATAATTCTTATAAGAACATTTATTATAACTCCAGTTAGAGTAGATGGTACAAGTATGAATAAAACTTTAGCAGATGGTGATATCTTATTACTATATAAATTAGCTAAAATAGATCGTTTTGATATTGTTGTTTTAGATGAAGAATATGATGATGAAATAATAATTAAAAGAATCATTGGCTTACCAGGAGAAACAGTTGAAATAAAAGATGGGGATGTATATATTAATGATATATTGATGCCCGATGATGAATATGCATATGGCGATACTAGTGATTATGACAAAATAACTTTAGGTAATGATGAATATTTTATTCTAGGGGATAATCGCCTTATAAGTAAAGATTCAAGATATTTTGGTGCTGTTAAAAAAGATGATATAATGGGTGAGGCTGTATTTCGACTTTGGCCATTTAGTGGCTTTGGCCTTATAGATTAGGAAGAAATAGTATGAAAAAAATATTGTTTGCAACTAGCAATGAAGCAAAAGTAAAAAGGTTTAAAGATAAACTATTAAATAAAGGAATAGAGCTTTTATCTTTAAAAGATTTAGATGTTTCATTAACTATTGAAGAAAATGGAACATCAGCAATTGAAAATGCTTTAATTAAAGCAAGAGCTTATAGCGATAAAGTAGATATTCCAGTGATGGCAATGGATGATTCACTTTATTTGGAAGGAGTACCTGAAGAGTTTCAACCGGGTTTATTTGTACGCCGTGTTAATGGGAAAAGTTTAACTGATGAAGAAATGATTGAACACTATAGCAATTTAGTAAAAAAATATGGCCATAATGGTAAAATTGTTGCTCGTTGGGTTTATGGTTTGGCAATAATATATGATCAAAAAGAAGAAACATACACTTGGAGCAAAACAAATTTTTGGTTAGTTGATACTCCTTCTTCCATTGTTAATCCAGGATATCCCCTAAATTCAATTTCCAAAAGCATCGAGCTTAATAAATGTTTTTCGGAAATGACTCAGTAAGATTGGCAAAATATTCAAGAACAAGAAGATGATGTAATAGATTTTATTGCGAAAAATGTCTAATTTTACAAAATTAACTGTAAAGTATAGTTAATTTTGTTTTTTTTTGCTATAATTAAAGACGATTTTGATACACAATCAGGAGGGTAAAATGCAAATAAAGCAAAATTTAAAGGAAAAAAAAACAATTATTAAAAATGGATAACTATATATGTAAAATTGCCACAGTTGAAGAAATGAATACAAGATGGAATAGTATGATTTTAAATGCAGGAGAAGATAAAGATAATTGGATTGTTTGGAAAAAACAGAATATAAACAATTTTCAAAAGAAAAAAATTATTCCTTATTACGGAATTTTGAATGGCCAAGTAATATGTGAAGCAACAGCAATGTTAAGTAGGGATGTTGTACAAAATAGTCATGGATTAGTTGATGTAACAACTGCTTATTTAAGTGCATTTAGAACTGATAAAGAGTACGAAGGAAAAGGTTATTTTTCTAAATTATATAAATATATGGAAGATGATTTAAAAAGCAAAGGATTTACTTCTTTAACTATAGGTGTTGAGCCAAATGAAAATAGAAATTATGAAATATATCGTCATTACGGTTTCGATAAGTTTCTAAAACAGGGTATTGAAGTATATCCTGATGGAGCAAAAATAAAAGTTAATTATTATCAAAAGAAAATAAAATAATTTAATAATTTCAAAGTTATCCATGCTTTGTAAAAAAATTAAAGATTAGCATTTATTAATAATAGGGTAAAAATTTTTAGTTGATACCGCAAGGTAAACTCTACTTAATATTATTGAAATCTTATAAAGAAAGGAGCGAATTTATGTTAGAAGAAAATTTTAAACAAATTATTAACATTATAAAATCAGATATAAAAGCGACTAGGTTAAAAACTGCAATACAAGTAAATCATAATTTAATTGAATTATATTTTAGACTTGGTAAAATTTTGTATGATAATTATGAATATGGTAATAAATTTATCGATGAAGTAGCCAGAGAATTAAAATTAGAATATCCAAATGCTACTGGTTATTCTGTAAGAAACTTGAAATATATGAAAAAATTTTATACGGAATATAATGATGATAAAGTTATGCAACAACTTGTTGCACAAGTTCCGTGGGGACATAATGTAGTCTTAATGGATAAAGTAAAAGATAAAGAAATCAGAAAGATTTATTAGAGGAAATAAGTATGATGCTAAATATTTTGATGAGTTATTAGAACGAATTAAAACTATTAGAGTAAGTGAAAGAATGTCTTATCAAAAAATTACAGACTTATTTATAGCAACTTCTACAGATTATAACCCTAAATCAGAAGAAGCTTATACATTTTTTAAAATTGTTCAAAACAAACTTCATTATGCTATCTCTGGTCATACTGCAGCATAACTTATTTATAATAGAGCGAATGCTAATAAAAAACATATGGGTCTCACTAATTGGCTAAGTTGTACCAAATGACACGAAATGAAAAAATAGTAAAATTGCTTTATTTTAAAGGAGTAATTAATAATAAGCATATTAATATTAAAT
>CALVVI010000090.1 GCA_944363815.1 uncultured Bacilli bacterium
TTATCTTGACTTTTAAAAGTATTGTCTTATTATGTCGAAGTTAATGCAATGTAATTAAATGTTTTGTAAAATAAAATTGGTGAAGAAAATGCGTCCAGAATATTTTATTAATGAAATGCTTAGAAAGATAGATTATGCTTTAATAAGTACTTATTTAGTAGAAAAGAAAAAAAGAAAGAAGAAATGACTAAATTTGGTAAGACGACATATATTGACAAAATGATAAAATTTAGTATATAATTTTATTGTTAGAAGGTGAATGTTTTGTATAGCGATAGATTGTATTTAACACCCCAAGAGATTTTGGAAAAAGAATTTAAAATTGATGCCAGAGGGTATCGTCCTCAAGAAGTAGATAAGTTTTTAGATATGGTTATTAGGGATTATACAGAATATGCTAATATTATAAAACATTTGGAAAAGAATATTAAGGATTTAACTGATGATAACATTAAATTAAAACAAGAAATTAGAAGATTGCAAGAGGAAGCAACTAGTGGTAATATGAGTCAAACTAGAAGTCTTAATAATGTTGATCTTTTAAAAAGAATTAGTCAGTTAGAAAAAGTTGTATATGGAAATAATGAATAATTTTTAGGCAAATGCTGCATAAGTAAGTTATGTAGAGGAAAGTCCATGCTCGCACAGTCTGAGATGATTGTAGTGTTCGTGCTTAGGGAATCAATAACCTAAGGTAGCATAAGCTAACGGCTTCGAGGAGACCTTAAATGGTTTTAGTAGATTTAAAAGTGCCATAGAGACGAGTCACTTTGGAAACGAAGTGAGTGGAACGCGGTAAACCCCACGAGCGAGAAACCCAAATTTTGGTAGGGGAGCTTGAACCAAGGAACTAAACAAGGAGAGAGCCTGTATAAGGAGATAAATATTTGCCACTTTATGAAAGTAAAGTACAGAACATGGCTTATTAAAGTTGTTTTTTTGTTTTCATAAAAAAGGAGTGAAAAGTTTTGAACGAAATCGGAGAGACTATCAAGGAAGCTAGGGAATCTTCGGGTGTAAGTTTGGAAGAAGCTAGTAAGGATTTAGATATAAAAACTGAAATATTAGAAAACATTGAGGATGGTAGAACAGGGGCGTTTAAAGATATATTTGAATTAAAAGAATATATTAAGAGTTATGCTAAGTATTTAGGTTTAGATGAAAATAAATTAATTGATGAATTTAATGAATATATGTTTGAATATACTTCAAAAATTCCTATTAAAGAAATAGAAAAAACTATTGAATTAAAAATAAAAGAAGAAAAAAAAGATGAGAAGATTGTTTCCCCATATACTAAAGAAAAGAAAAAATATAATAATTGGGTTTATATCGTTGTTTATGCGGTAATTATATTGATGATTGTTATAGCTGTTTTTTGGTCAGTAAAACAGGTAACCATTAATAGAAGCGTAACGGATACTATAAGTTATAGAAGGTAGGGTAGTAAATGAAAAATATGAATTTGCCAAATAAAATTACAATTATAAGGATTATATTATCAGTTTTAATTTTAGTAATTATGATGATTCCGTGGTACTCTTTAGGTATCGAGTGGCCGGAATATAGTGTGGGAAATATAACTGTAAATATAAAATACATAGTTGTAGGAATTTTATTTTTAATTGCTTCTTTATCAGATTTTATAGATGGCTATTTAGCTCGTAAAAATAATCAAGTTACAGATTTTGGAAAAGTTGCTGATGCTATTGCTGATAAAATATTAGTAAATGGTTTACTTATAGTTTTAGCTTATGAAAGAATTATTTCTATAATTATTCCAGTAGTTATTATTACAAGAGATATTGTAGTTGATTCTTGTAAGATGATTTCTGGTAATCATGGTAAGGTTGTAGCGGCATCAATAATGGGGAAACTTAAAACCATATGTATGATGTGTGGGGTAACTTTGATATTATTTTATAATTTACCTTTTGAATTAATAGGTTTTCCATTGGCAGATTTATTTTTAATAGCAGCGACCATCTTATCTGTTGTATCAGGTTGTCAATATTATTATAATTCAAGAGAATTTTTATTTCCAAAAGATAGTAAGGCATCTTCAAAATAGATGCTTTTTTTGTCTTATAGGAAAGTTCATTTCTTATAAGATGGGCAAAAAAAAGTTCGTGAAAATAAAACCAAGCATACTAAAAACATGCTTAGTTTTAAAAGCAGAAAATTATAAAATTAATTAATCTTCTTTATATTCAAAAACTTTACCATTTACGCTAATGTAATAGATAGGAACCATTAAACCATCGCATTTTTCACAATCAAATCTGGGTGGAACAGAAGTATCAACTCCAATTTGATCAGCTGAATCTAAAAATTCTACTACATCACGTGGAATCCTTTCTTTAGTTTTACATTTTAAACAAATAAATTCAATTTCTTTAGGGTTTTTAGACATAATAATACAACCTTTCTTAAGTAAAAGCATAAACAAAATCCATAATGGTTCCACAATTAGGACATTTTAAAGGGTCAATATTAAATGAAGTAATAAGTAAATTACGCCATTTAGTAAGAGAACGATAAAAAGGAAGTTTAGCTTTATCAATTAGTTTTTTACAAGCATCATATAATTTGTGTTTTTTAGAAGCATAAAAGCCATAATATCTAATAGTTTTAAAGTTTCTATCAGGAATATGTCTGATAAGTCTAGTAATAAACTCAAATATATGAATACGTTCGACGACAAATAAATCATCTTCATGGCGTTGATACCAAAAAGAAATGAAATTATCCTCATCAATATCTATTATACGATATTGAGCAAAGCAAGGTCTACCACAATAACGTAAAATATAAGAAATAGCTTTTTTAGAATTAGGAAATTCATTCTTTTT
>CALVVI010000091.1 GCA_944363815.1 uncultured Bacilli bacterium
TATTATACCTATTAATTTCATACCAACAGATAGTCCAAGTAAAATACCAGAGGTAAATTCAGAAAAATTACTAGTTGCATCACTTGCAAAATAATTTAATGCCCAAGATAGTAGTTCTCCTATTATTATTAAGGCTGCACTCAATTTTAATTTCTTTAGCATAATTAATCCTCTCTATCTTTTTTAAATACCAAAATTGCTTTTGCAGAAGGCGTTATAGACATTGTAACCAAAACATAACCTTGTTCATACATAGCATTAGCAGTTTCTTCAACTCTTAAAGCCATATCATTTGCTTTGGGAGTATACTCTATTACTACAGTTTTATACATATTACCATCCTTTCTATTTTTTTATTTCTTTTATTATGTCACTTAATGTTTTAAAATCAACAAAATTTACTTGTTTATTATAGGTAGCAATAATTGCTTTATCTTCTGGAGTCATCTTTTCTTCCTTCATGCGTTTTGTTTTCTTATAAAGCAAGGTCATCATAGTTTTATGAGCAAAACTAAGGTTTTCATAATCAATTCCACCACGTAGATGAAATATTTTAGCTTTGTCTAAAACTTCTTTAGATAATTGCACTTTTAAATTATTCCTAATATTAGTTATATTGATTTCATCTTTCGGATCTGCGAGTCCAACAGTTGCTATGATTATTTTCTTATCTTTAATATCTTTTAATTTTTTGAAGGTTTTGGCTAAGCCTAATACACCTCCAGCATATAATGCTCCAAGATATATGATAGTATCATAGTTATTGATATCATCTAAAATTTTAAAAGGAATTGCAGAAATTTTAGTTTCTCTAACCAACTCTTCGGCATACATTTTTGTAGTTCCATAAATGGAACCATAAATTATGATATTGTTCATATTAACACCTAAAATAATTATACAATAAAAATAACAAATCTACTATTAATTTGTTACTTATTGTCATTTTGTTTATGGGCTTTTTTCCATTCTTTTATTTTTTCTAATCTTTCTTTAAAACGAATTTCATTTCCTTGTTTACTTGGATTATAATAAGTCTTCCCTAGAAGTGATGCAGGTAGACAATCCATCGTAGTAAGTTTATCTTCATAATCATGAGCAAATTTGTAGCCCTTACCATAGTTAAGTTCTTGCATCAATCTAGTTGGAGCATTACGAATTTGTAAAGGCACTGGTTCTGCTAAAGTGTTTTTGGCATCAATACTTGCTAAGCTATAAGCAACATCACAAGCATTGGACTTCGGAGCAAGCGACATATAGATTACGGCTTCTGCTAGATGAACATTACATTCAGGCATGCCAATAAAATGGCAAGCATGATAAACATTAATAGCAACATTTAAAGCGTTAGTATCTGCTAGTCCTATATCTTCAGAAGCAAAACGAGTAATTCTTCTGGCAATATATATAGGATCTTCCCCGGCTTCTAGCATACGAGCCAGCCAATAAACGGCAGCATCAGGATCGCTATTGCGCATTGATTTATGTAAAGCTGAAATTATGTTGTAATGTTCTTCACCATTTTTATCATAAAGCAAGGTCTTTTTGCTTAGACATTCTTCAATAATCTCTTTAGTAACATTGATAGAGCCATCATTTGTTACTGGAGCATTAGTTACAATCATATCAAGAGTAGTTAGAGCACTTCTAGCATCCCCATTAGCAAAGGCTGCAATAAATTTTAAGTTTTCTTCCGAAATATCGATATGTTCATTACCAAAACCACGCGAATCACTTAATGCTCTTTTTAATAATGTTAAGATATCTTCAGTTGCTAATTCTTTTAATACAAAAACTCGGCATCTAGAAAGTAACGCGTTATTGATTTCAAATGAAGGATTTTCCGTTGTTGCTCCGATTAAAACAATTGAACCTTTTTCAACAAATGGCAAAAATGCATCTTGTTGGGCTTTATTGAAGCGATGGATTTCATCAACAAACACAATTGTTTTAATCCCCATCTTTTTGTTATTATCAGCATCTTCCATGACAGATTTTATTTCTTTAATGCCAGATGTTACTGCAGAAAACGTAATAAAGTCCGATTTAGTTTCATGAGCAATAATGCGAGCAAGTGTTGTCTTACCTACTCCCGGAGGTCCCCAGAAAATCATCGATGAGACATTATCACTTTCAATCATTTTACGCAAAATTTTACCCGGACCAACAAGATGAGTTTGACCAACAAATTCACTTAAATTTTTAGGTCGCATTCTCGATGCTAACGGTTCATACTTAGGTACATCAAATAAAGAAGTTTGTTCCATAAATTTGCCTCCTTTTATAAAAATATTATACATCAAAAAAGCCAAATTTGATATGTTTATGAATTTTTACATACAAAAAGGAAACAACTAATTTATTTTATTATTCCCTTTTTAATTTCTAAAAAACAAATTGTAATTTAGTAAATAATATGTGCTGTTATAATTGTATAACTATATGAGTTAATAGTTATTTTTATATGTTCGATTTCACAATACCAATTCTTTCCTTGCTTATAAATATTACAGTCTTTATCTAATATTTTATTTTTACAGTATTCAACTACATCATTAGTATCTAATTTAAGATTTCTCTTAATCCTATCAATCCCCATTTCAGT